>CAJAYZ010000741.1 GCA_903949225.1 uncultured Planctomycetaceae bacterium | reverse complement strand
CTCCGTTTGACCGGGTCGAAGGCGCGGGCTCCATGCATGGCTGACGGTTCCTGGCAAGACCGGTCAGGCGACATTCCTGAGCAGGGGACGCTAGCCGATGGAGCGCAATCGTGGCAAGAGAGGGGAGATGAGCAACGCCGGATGGCTTTGCGGAGCGGAAAAAACAAGGATCAATCGCGGGGTTGACCCCGAATCAGCGCCACGGACAATGCCTCTCGCGCCGCGGTCAAGGACGATCGCGGCGGGAACTCCCGCGGAGACGCGGCACAAGCAGCGAGGAGGCCGTCATGGCCGATGGCATGCGTGGAGATGGGGGCAGGGAAGCCCGGGGCCGATCGAAGAAGGCTGGGGCATTGGCCGCCGTGCGGCTCTCCGAGATCCTGCCAGGAGCCCGGTTCGTTGCCTGCGACGACATCGTCGCCAGGCGGTGCCACGACACCCCCGAAGCCTGCCGGCCGGGGGATCTGTTCATCGCCCGTCTCGAGGCTGGGGGCGATGGCCATGAACTCGCCGCCAAGGCGATTGCCCGCGGGGTGGCGGGGATTGTCGCCGAGCGGATCATCCCCACCTTCGGGACGCCGCTGTGCATCGTGCCCGACACTGCTTGGGCGCAGGCCCGTCTGGCGCACGCGCTGGCCGGTGACCCGGCCCGGCGGATGCGGGTGATCGCGATCACCGGCACGAGCGGGAAGACGACGACGGCGTGGCTGACCGCGTCGGTCCTCGCCGAGGGGGGCTTCAATGTCGGTGTCCTCTCCGACCTCGGCTGCCTCGACGGCGACAGCACGGCGCCAGTTCCTGCCGCCTTCGATCGCCCTGACGATCTCGCCGCCTGGCTTGGCCGCCTGGCCGCGAGTGGATGCACGCACGCGGTCATCGAGGTGTCGAGCGCCATGCTCGCCCGCCAGGCGCTTGCCGGGGTGTCGTGCGACGCGGTCGTGGTCACCAACCTCGCCAGTGCCCATCTCGACCGGCACGGCACGATCGAGGCCTATCACGAGATCAAGGCACGGATTCTCGACTCGCTCGGTGAGGATGGCTGCCTCGTGGCCAACCTCGACGATGCCCGCGTCCGTCGGCTCGTTGCCCGCCACGCCGAGGAAGGTCGTGCGCTCGGCAGCGATTCATTGCGGCGAGCCGTTGGAGTGGCCCTCAACCGCAGGGCTGATCTCACCGCCACCGCCGTCGAACGTCACCTCGGCGGGCAGACGTTCCTCCTCCGCCATGCCGGGGATGCAGCGGCCGTCGGGGTCACCGTTCCAGTGGCGTCGTTCGTGCGGAACAGTCTCCTCGCGGCGGCCGTCGGCATCGGGCAGGGGGTGCCGATGGAACTGGTGGCGCGGGGGCTGGAGTCGACGCCCGGGGGTGTGCCGGGGCGGCTCGATCGGATTCGCCGCGGCCAGGAGGTCCATGTGTTCGTCGATCAACCGACCAGCGGCCATGCCCTGGCATCGACCCTCACGAGCCTCCGCCGGCTCACGCCGGGGAAGCTGGTCGTCCTCGCCGAAGAGAGGGCGCTGGCGACGCTGGGTGGGGGAAGGCGGTTTGCGGAGCGGGTGTCGCGGTGGTGCAACGATTGCCTCGTCGCTCCGGAGGGGGTCCTCGATGCCGGAGCCGGGAGCCGACAACTGGCAGCGTATGCCCGGATCGACCGGCTCCTTTCCGGGCTCGGATCGCGCGACTGCGTGCTCCTGGTCGGCACGAATCTCGTTCCCGGGCCCGATCCTGGTGATCCGGGCGATCCCGGGGAGCCGCAGGTTCCCCTGGCCGTGCTCGTCGATGCCTGGCTGGAGCTCGCCCATCCGGCCGAGGGGAGCTTCCGGAAGAAACGCGTTGCCTAGCGAGCCCTCGATCGGGCATGGACGGAATCGGATCGTGGGGGGCACAATTCGTGGGCCTCGCTTCCGTCGCGTCGGGCCGGAGACGACACTGTCGTCCTTCGGCTGCGATGATGGCCAACGATGGTGGCGGCGACGGACAGACACCGATGAGGGATTAGGGATGAGCGCAGAAGTGGGTGGTGGTGACGTGGGTGGCAGGCACGAGGGATCACCGTTTGACGATCTCGCTGTGGCGGTCGGCGAGGGCGAACCGCTCGCCCCGCACACGTGGCTGGGGGTCGGTGGCCCGGCAGCCTGGTTCTGCGAGCCGGTCGATGTCGCGGCGCTCGGCCGGGTGGTGAAACGCTGCCAGGAACGCTCGATCCCGCTGCGGGTCATCGGTGGCGGCTCGAATGTCCTCGTCCCGGCGGCGGGGTTCGCGGGGATGGTCGTCCGCCTTTCGGCACCGGCGTTCAGCACGATCGAGGTGCAGGGATCGGCGCTGCTGGCCGGCGCCGGCGCCAAGCTCGTCCATGTTGTGGCGGCTGCCGTCCAGGCGGGCCTGTCGGGGCTCGAGACGCTCGTCGGAATCCCGGGGACGGTCGGAGGGGCGCTGGTCGGAAATGCCGGCGGCCGCGGTGGCGACATTGGTGACACGGTGCGGTCGGTGACGGTGATGAACCCGGACGGCTCGGTCGTGGAACGGGGTGGGGCCGAGCTCACCTTCGGATCGCGTTGGAGCAATCTCGACGACGTGATCGTCATCAGTTGCCGTCTCGAACTCGAGGCCGAGGACGCCGACCTGCTCACCAAACGGATGCAGAAGCGTTGGATCGTCGATCGCACCGAGCAGCCGGCCGGCGTGCGAACGGTGGCGATGATGTTCAAGGATCCACACGGCTCGACGGCCGAGGCACTCGTCACCCAAGCCGGAGCCCGCGAGATCCGCGTCGGCGAGGCATCGATCCACGGTCCCCGGTCGAACTACGTCGTCGCGCAGCCCGGCTGCACCAGCGACGACGTCCGGCTCCTCGTCGAGCAGGTCAGGGCCCGGGTGCGGGAACGGCTCGGCGTCGAACTCACCCCCCAGATCGAACTCTGGTGAGCGGCCGGCAGGCGATCCAATGACACCCAACCCCCGCCGCCGCGTCACGACCCCGGAGCCTCTCCCGGAGGAGCCCTCGATTTGGAAGGCGATTCTCCTGCGGCGCGTGGGGCTCGGCGCGGTCGGCGTCATCCTCGCGGCCGTGGGGCTGGCCGCCTTCGTCTGGCCGCGGGTGGCCGAGCGGGTGGGGTGGAGCGACGACGTGGTGCTCGTCCCCGAGGCGATCGAGCTTCGTGGGCAGGCGCCGTGGGTGAAGGCCGACATCCGAGCCGAAGCGCTGCGGGATGCGAGCCTCGATCACGGCCTGCCACTTCACGACCCGGAACTGGCCAACCGCCTCGCCCGTGCCTTCGACATGCACCCCTGGGTGCGGCAGGTGGTGAAGGTGGAACTGCGCCACCCGGCCGCGGCGCTCGTCGAGGTGCTCTGCCGCGAGCCGGCGGCCATGGTCGGCGTGGCCGGGGGTCTGCTCGCCGTCGATGCCGAGGGGGTGGTCCTCCCCAGCGCCGACTTCACCGCCGATTCGGCGGCGGCCTACCCACGATTGGCAGGGATCGAATCGAGCCCCCAGGGGCCTGAGGGGGCGAGGTGGGGCGATCCGACCGTCGAGGAGGGGGCGGCGCTGGCGCACGTCATCGGACCAGAATGGACAAAGCTCGGCATGAGCGAGTGTCGGGCGGTGACGATCTCCACCGCGGACGGCCCGCGCCGGGTGTGGGAACTCGTCGGCGCCGACGGCAGGATCTACGTGTTTGGCGCTGCCCCGGGGCGCGAACTCGAGCGCGAGCCTTCGGCGGCAGCG
>CAJAYZ010000740.1 GCA_903949225.1 uncultured Planctomycetaceae bacterium | reverse complement strand
TTCGGTGACGCCGAGGTGGAGCGGGATCTCCGGCCGCTGCTCGGCGAAGCGCCTGTTGACCTCGATCACCTTCGTGGGATCGGAGTCTTTGAGGGAGACGGCGTAGCGAGTGAAGCCGAGGGAGTCGAGGAGCTCGCAGTGCTCGAGGGCGCTCGCGAGCATCGGGCCGATCGAGTCGTGCTCGTCAAACTTCTCCTTCTTCGCCGGATCGACGCTTCCGCAATTCACACCGACGCGGAGAGCGCAGTCGTGGGCCGCGGCGACGTCGGCGATGAACTTCACCTTCTCCTGCCACGGCTTCGTCGGCTCGTGGTGGTAGAGGTGGCCGGGGTTGTAGCGGAGCTTGTCGACGTGCGCCGCGACGTCGGCGGCGAGCCGGTAGTTTTCCTGGAGGTCGATGGCGAGGTTGGCCGTGGTGCCTGCGCGGATGGCGGGAAGCGCTGCGGCGTCCTTCTTGCTGTCGACGGCGATCCGTACGACCCCGGCCCCGGCCTTCCGCAGATCCTCCGCCTGTTGAACCGTCGCCTCAATGTCGGAGGTGTGCGTCGCCGTCATGCTCTGGGCGGCGATCGGGTGGCCGGCACCGATCGTGATCGAGCCGATGCGTACGGCGCGGGTGGGATTCCTCGTGATCTCGACCAAGGCGGAGCCTCCGGGCACACTGGTGAAGGGTTTTCGACCCTTCCCACGATAGCAGACCAGCAGAAACCAGCGAACCGCGATGCGCTACGAACCCTGCCTCCATATCGTCCTCCACGAGCCGGAAATCCCGCCGAACGCCGGCAACGTGGGGCGAACGTGCGTGGCGATCGGGGCAAAGATGTGGCTCGTCCGCCCGCTGGGCTTCCAGATCGACGACTACTCCCTCCGCCGGGCCGGCCTCGATTACTGGGCGGAGCTGGAATGGGAGGTGGTCGACGACTGGGCCGCGCTCCTCGCCCGGCTCGGCCGCGGGCCCGACTGGCTGTTCAGCGCCCGGGGGGAAAAGCCCTACACCGACGTCCGCTACGAGCGCGGCTCGGTCCTCGTCTTCGGCCGCGAATCGGCGGGGCTCCCGGCCGAGATCGTCAATGCCCACCCGGAAAAGCTCCTCACGATCCCCTCTCGCCCCGAGGTCCGCAGCCTCAATCTCTCCAACTGCGCTGCGATCGTCGCCTACGAGGCGGTTCGGCAGTGGGGTGGGCTGGCGGCGCCGTGAGGGCTGTCACGGTCCGCTCGACACCTCGCCATAGAGGGGGAGGTGACGGTAGTAGACCTCGAGCATCCAGGTCGAGAAGCAGGTGACAAACAGCCGCCCGCCGATCGAGCCCCAGCGGTCGAGCGCGGGATCCCAGCTTCCCCGCTCCTTCCCCGTCGAGAGCTGGCGGGAGGGGAGTTCGGCCCGCACCCTCGCGTTCCACCGGGCCCACGGCCGCCCCTGAGCGTGATGGGCCACCTGCGTGATGTAGTACCACGCATAAACATCCTTGTCGCCGCCGAAGTCGAGCGGCTTCTCCTCCATGATCGCCTCGAGCCCGGCAATGATTCGCGGGTCGTTCTGCGCCCAGCCGAGATACTGCCGGCAGAGGAGCCCTTCGGCGGAGACAGCGGCGGTGACGGGGCTGGCGTCGCGGAGGAGGTTCTCTCGTCGATAGCCGTAGCGCCTGCCCTCCTGCGTGGCGACGAGGTCGAGGAAGCCCCCGATCCGCTCGAAGGCTTCGGGCGGCACGTCCATCCCCGCCATCTCAGCGCTCTTCAACGCCATCATGTACCAGCCGGTGACCGACATGTCGCCGTCCTTGCCCGGCTCGTAGCGCCAGCCGCCGTTGGGGCCCTGCGCCGCCAGGCAGTAGGCCAGCGCCCGCTCGGCCGGCTCGGTGAGCTCCGGATCTCGCGTCATCCCGTAGAGCTCGCACAGCGCGATCGTCGCTTGCGCATGCGAATAGAGCTCGTGCTGCGCCGGAA
>CAJAYZ010000739.1 GCA_903949225.1 uncultured Planctomycetaceae bacterium | reverse complement strand
GGCGAGGCCGCCCCCGAGGCCGAGGTTGAGCGGGCGCGGAAGCAGCACCTCCTCGGCATGATCGCCGAGCTCTCCGAGCGGGCGGTCAATCTCGGCATGGCGACGTTCAAGCTGAGCTCAGGCCTCCGGGCCGTGGGCTGAAGCCAGTCGGCCCCGATCCGATCCCGATCACGACGCCGCGGAGCGCCCCATGGACGACCGACCAGAGCCACCGCGCCCGAGGATCGCCGCCCGATCGGCTGGGTATGCCGGTTGGATCGCTGCAGCCGAGCCGCGCTCCTTCGATCTCGACTCGCAGCGTCATGCCGCGACGAGGCTCGAAGGCCAGCCGCTGATCAGCGTGCTTGTGCCGGTGTATCGGGTGCCGCTGGAGTTTCTCGCCGCGGCCCTCGACTCGCTCTCCGCTCAGACGTATCCCCACTGGGAGGCGTGTCTGGCGTGCGCCGATCCCGATGATGCCGAGATCCCCCGCCTCCTCGCCGCGCGGCAGCAGGCTGACGCGCGGGTGCGGATCGTCAAGCTCGACGTCAACGACGGCATCTCCGCGGCGACCAACGCCGCCCTAGCCGCGGCGCGGGGCGAGTTCATCGCGCTGCTCGATCACGACGATCTCCTCGCCCCCGAGGCCTTCCACCGGATGGCTGAGGCGATTCAAGCCACGCCCGACGCCGATCTTCTCTACTCCGACAAGGACTGCATCGACGAGCGCGGGAAGATCCGGCAGCGGCCGCTGTTCAAGCCGGAGTGGAGCCCCGAGATGCTCTACTCCGCCAACTATCTCACCCATCTCAATCTGCTCCGTCGGTCGCTCGTCGTCGATCTCGGTGGCTTCCGGGCGCACACCGACGGCGCCCAAGATTGGGACATCTTCCTCCGGGTCAGCGAGCAGGCTCGGAGCATCGTCCGTGTGCCTGGAGTCCACTACCACTGGCGGCTCCATGCGGCATCGACGAGCCTTGGCGGCGTTGCCGCCAAGCCGTATGTCTCGAACGCCCAACACGTGGCGCTCCAGGAGAGCCTCGATCGCCGAGAACTTCCGGCGGAAATCGTGCCCAGCCCGGAGTCTGGATTTCAGGTCCGCTTCAGGATCCCGGCCGAGGCGCCGGTCCATGTGATCCTCGAAGGGACGGCGCAGGCGCCGACGGAGCTTGGGCCGCTCGTCCGCGAGGTGGCCGCGGCGCTTGCGGCACTGCCGATCGATATTCCAGCGGGGGCGGCGCCGGAGCCACTGCGGCGGCGGCTGACGGTTCTTGCACACGCCGACCGCCGCGAAGCGGTGATCGCCGCCGTGTCGGCCGAAGGGGGGACGCCAGGTGATGTGGAGGTGGAAGTCCTTGACTGCAGGCCGGAGCAGGTGGCGCTCGAGACACAGGTGCGGACCGCAGTCGCCCGCTGGTCGGCACGACGCGGGGCGATCGTGTTTGTCTCCGGGCGCGTGGCCGTGCTCCGGGAGGGATGGCTCGCCGCGCTCGTCGGCTGGGTGACGGCGCATCCGGAGATCGGGTTTGCCACCGGTCTGGTCGTCGGAGCCGACGGAAACGTCATCGAGTGCGGTCTCGTCGTCGACGCGAAGGGAGAAGGAACACCGCTCTTCCGCGGCATTCCGCCGACGCAATGGGGCTCCTTCGGCGGACCGATGTGGTATCGCAACACCTCCGCCGCGAATCCCTGGGCCCTGGCCGTGAAGGCCGACGCCTGGAAGGAGGCCGACGGCCTCGACCCCACGCTTCGCCTCGACCGGGCGTTCACGACTCTGTGCACACGGATCCGCGGGCAGGGCTACCGTGGCGTCGTCGAGCCGCACGCGCGGGTGACGATCGGCCCCGGCCCACTGGCCCCAGTGCCCCCCTTCGATTCGAGCCTCGGCAACGATCCCTACTTCCATCCGGCCTATGCGAGCGTCGTGCCCCTCCGTCTGGGCTCCGGCCCGGAGGCTTCGCGCGCCCGGCGGCCACGGGTCCTTCGCCATCTTCCACCCGCCCTCGTCGTCGCCGGGATGCACCGCTCCGGAACGTCGCTGGTCGCCTCGCTCGTCGCCGGGGCCGGGGTGTCGATGGGGACGCGGTTGCTGGCGGCCGGGCGAGGCAATACGCGTGGCCACTTCGAGGATCTCGATTTCCAGGAGTTCCACCAGAGAGCGTTACGGTCCAATGGTCTCCATGGCGACGGCCTCGTGCCCGCGGGCCAGCCGGAGGTGCCGGAGGCGCTCGAGCCGCGGGCCCGCGAGCTTGTCGCCGCCCGCCGCGTCACCGGGAAGCCGTGGGGCTGGAAGGATCCGCGGACGCTCCTGTTCCTCGACTTCTGGAACGAGGCGGTGCCGGAAACCTCGTGGTTGCTCGTCTTCCGCAGCCCCTGGGAGGTGGCCGACTCGCTCTATCGACGCCTCGACGAGACGACGACCTCCGATCCGCTCTTGGCCATTCAAGCTTGGATGCATGCCAACCGTCTCCTCCTCGACTTCGCCCGCCGTCACCCCGGCCGCTGCCTCGTTCGCGAACTGGGGCAGGTGACCACCGACCCAAGACGCACGTTCGCCGCGATCCGCAGCCACCTCGGCGTGCCGCTGGGGAAGCCCCCCGCCTGCTTCGATCCCGCTCTCCTCGGCGGCGATTCGGCGGTGATCGAGGAGCAGGCCGAGATCGTTCGCACGTTCCTCCCCGAGGCCGAGGCCCTCTACCACGACCTTCGTCGCGAGGCGGGGTCGGAGGTGCCGCTGCCCGCAGCGCGGCGTCGCTCCCAGGCCGATCCGCGCCGCGTGGCTGCCGTTGCCGCCGTCACGGCCTGGGCGAGGGCGAGCCGGACGCAGATCCACGCTCTGGCTGCGCATGCCTCGGCGGTCGAGGCCGCCGCGGCCCGTGATGCAGCGATGCAGACGGCCGCCGCAGCGAGCGCCGCGGCCAAGGAGGCGGGCGACACCCTGACACGCGACGCCGCGCTTGTCCGCACGGAAGCGGCTCGCGAGGTCGCGGCGGTCCGAGCCGAGATGGCCCGCGACTCGACCGCCGTCCGCGCCGCGGCTGAAGCCGAGATCGCGGCAGCGCGGGCGGAGCTTTCCCGTGTGACGGCATCCTGTGCCGACACGACTCGACAGGTGCTCGATCAGGAGGCGAGTCGGACGGCGGAGATCGCCCGGCAGCGGGACGAGATCGAGGCCCTCCTCGGTGAGCTTCACCGGGTGCATGTCCGGCTCGACGAGGCGACCGGCGTCGCGGCCCTCGAGCCGCGGAAGCGGACGGTCGACAAGCTGCGCCGCGAGGCCTCGCGGCTCGCCCGGCAGGCGCGGCGGATCGTCCGCGAGCAGGTGCTCGGTGGCAAACAAGGAGATCGACAACGATGAGCGTGATCGCCGAAGAGACCGTCGCTGTCGGGCCTCTCGAGCACCGGTTTTCCCCCCTTCGCCGCTTGATTCGCCCCGGATCGCTCGGCATCGAGATTGGCCCGTTTCTCAATCCGCTCGCGGCGAAGCGCGATGGCTACCGGACGCTCGTCGTCGACCGCTACGATCAGGCGGCCCTTCGCGAGAAAGCGCGGGAGAGGGGCTTGGCACTTGAGGCGATCGAACGGATCGAGCCGGTCGATTTCGTCGGCGATGCGTCGCGCCTGCTCGATCTCGTCCGCGGGCAGGGATTTACCGGGCAGGTCGACTGGATCGTGAGCTGCCACAACTTCGAACATCTCCCCGATCCGATCCGCTTCCTCCGCGACTGTGAGGCGCTCCTCGCACCGGGCGGGGCCCTGGCGATGATCGTGCCCGACAAGCGTGCCTGTTTCGATCGCTTGCAGCCGGCTGCCACCGCCGTGGGGATGATCGAGGTTGCGGAGCTGATCCCCACACCCGCCTCGGAGGCATGGACCGCGTTCCGGCAATCCTCGGCGACGACGACCCTCGACCGCGGCGGCGCGAAGGTCGTCGCCTGGGGGCTCGCCGACAGCGACCCGGCGCGGATGCTGATGGGCGATCCTCGTCCTCCGTACGCCCGCCTGCAACGCCAGCTCGCGCAAGGGCGCGATCCCGACTTCTGTGGACACCGCTGGCGTTTCACGCCGGCCGTGTTCGAAGCGATCCTCTTCGACCTCCGCATCCTCGGCCTGGTGGGCCTCGAGGTCGACGAAGTGATTCCCACGGTGCAGGGGGAGTTCACGGTGAAGCTCCGGGCGGCGGCGCCCGGCGAACTCTCCGTCGAGGAGATCCGCCGCCGGCGGACGGAAATCCGGTTTCGGGCCGACGATGAGGCGGCGGTGGTGTCGCGGGCCTACCGGGCGCTCGAGGCCGAACTGGCGGCGGCCCGGGCCGCGCTTGCTCGCGTCGCCCACGCGGCGTGAGATCCGGGAGCAGGAGGCCCGGGGTCTATACTGACACGACGCCCATCCATTCCCTCTCACGCTCCGTCGCATGCACGCTCACTGGCGGACAATTCCTAGCCGCCTCTTTCGACTCCTTCCGATCCTCCTGGCCCTGCTCGGCGGCTGGGGGAGCTCGGGCGAGGCGGCGGACGAGCCCGCGCCAATGAAGATCATGGCGCATGTCATGCCCTGGTAGGAGGCGCCTCCCGTCGCGCCGGCGTGGGGCTGGCACTGGACGATGCAGGTCTTCGATCCCGCTCGCGAAGCCGATGGTCGGCCATCGATCGCCTCCTGGTACACCCCGACGATCGGTCCCTACGATTCTTCCGATCCGGCAGTGATCGAGTATCAGCTCCTCACGATGAAGCTCGCCGGGATCGATGGCGTGATCGTCGACTGGTACGGCCGGGCCGAGTTTCGCGACCATGCCGCGCTCCATCGGGCGACGACCCGGATCGTCGAGGCGGCCGCGCGACTGGGGATGTCGTGTGCAATCTGCTACGAGGATCAGACGGTTCCCGCGCTTGTCGAAGCAGGGCGGATCGGAGCCGCCGATCGCATTTCGCACGCCGCCGGCGAGCTCCGCTGGCTGGCCGATCACTGGTTCGGCCTTTCCTCCTATGCCCGGCTCGATGGCCAGCCGCTCCTCCTCTCGTTCGGCCACGCGGGGCTCGACGATGAAGAGTGGACGAAGGTGCTCGACGAGTTGGCGACGCCGGTGGCCTACCTGAGCGAGCACCGTCGTCGCCCTGCGGCGGTCGGCGCCTTCGACTGGCCGGTGCCGCAGGAAGGGATCGCCGCGGTCAAAGCGTTCAACGAGCGTTCGGGGGAGTGGCCGCAGCGGATCCCGGTTGTCTACCCGCGCTTCCACGACATCTACGCCGAGGCGAAGGTCCATGCCAGCTGGGGGCACGTCGCCGACGACGACGGGGCGACGTTCCGGGAGACGCTCGCCGCCGCGCTCGGCACCGGGGCGTCGATCATTCAAGTGGCGACGTGGAACGACTGGGGGGAGGGGACGATCGTCGAGCCGAGCCGCGAGTTCGGGCTCCGCGATCTGGCCGTGATCCAGGAGGCGAGGCGCGCCCGCGACGCCGGGTTTCCATGGACACGCGACGACCTCGACCTTCCCCGTCGGCTTCTCGAAGCGCGGCGGCGCGGAGTCACCGGTGAGCGAGATCGCCTCGACCGGGCAGCTGCAGCCCTCCGAGCAGGGCGTGCCTCTGAAGCGAGGTCGCTCTTGGCTGTCGGCAATTGACGCCCGTTCGGTCCGGGGCGTCCCCGCGCGGTAGCGAATCGGCTATAACGCCCGCCGTAGCCTCCGACACGCTCCCGAGGACGATGCCGATGACGCAGACGCATGAAGAACAGGTGCTCGTGGTGCCGCGGGCGGTGTTCGAG
>CAJAYZ010000738.1 GCA_903949225.1 uncultured Planctomycetaceae bacterium | reverse complement strand
TAAAAGTGGCTTGGGTGGGGAGTTACATGGATGCGGCGGCGCACCCTCAGGGGATGAAGGCCATGGATGGCTTCATCCCTCACGCTACGGCCCTCCGCCGCATGGATGCGGCGGCGCACCTCAGGGGATGAAGGCCATGGATGGCTTCATCCCCGTAAAGTCAGTGCATTTCTACGGCGCAACTGCCGAGGCCGCCGCGGTAGTAGTTGAACTGCACGTTGGGATGATCGGCGAGGAGCGACATCGGCGTGCTCGCGTCGACGAAGCGCTTCGAAATCATCAGCGCCGTCAGCCGCTGCCCGAGCGGGTTGTCGTGCGTGCCGGCATGCCAGATGGAGACTTTCTCAGCCCGCCAGGTCTCCTTGGGGCCGACGGTGACGGCCTGCTTCGGCACCATCGTGATGTTGCCACCGCCGCTTGTGCGGGCGTTCTGCGCCAGGGTGATCGGATGGAGCTCGACGACGCGCGTCCCGAGGCTGCGGTATTCCTCCGGCGTCGGCGGGGCATCGGCGTGGCTGCCGGTGCGCCGGAGCGGATCGTTGAAGGCCCAGTGCTTGATGTCCCCCTGGCCTCCCTGCATCACCGCGCAGCGGGCGGTGTCCCAGCTGGCGACGTAGGCGCTGACGTCGGCTTTGGGGAAATGGAGGTTCGCCTCCGGCATGCGGAGTTCTGGCCGGATCCGGTCGAAGCAGAGTTCGCGGTCGGCGCGCTCGAACGAGAGCGGATGGGTGACCGGTACGGCGACGCCGTCCTCGACCCACTCGTCCATCCCCCAGAAGTGCGCATGGCGGAGGTCGAGATCGAGCGCGTTGACGAGCCTGGCCACGAGCGGCAATTGCTCGGTCGGGCCGATCGGCCCGCAGATCCCCGCCGGATCGTCGGCCTTTGCCTGCTGCCAGGCTTCGATGTACTCAAGCGCCTCGGCGAGGTAGAAGTCTTCGAGGGTGTCGTAGAAGACGACGCGAAAGCCGGGGCGCGAGAGCCGCTCCATGTCGTGCATCGAGAGCGCCGCCGCTTCGCGGATCAAGTCGGAGGGAAGCGTCGTGTAGTCCCACCACTCGGGGGCGACCCGGCTCGGCTGACGTGACATGGTCATGGGCGTGGTCCTCGGAATGGTGGAGAAGGGGGGGCAGGCATGGCTGCCGTGGAGCTTCGGATCGATCCGGTGGGAAGGTCAGCGTCGCTGAAAGGTCACCTTACCGGCAAGGGCCTCGGTGAGCGGGTCGGCCTCATGGGCGGAAAGCCCGAGATGGAGATGGCGCGTCCAGCCTTCGGCATGCTCGCAGCCCCCCCACAGGCTCCCCACTCGCCTCGACACCTCGTCGCCGGTGTCGAGGTAGCTGTCCATCCCCTGCGACGAATCGAGCCAGGCCTTTTGGCTGGCGTGGGCCGCGAGGGCGGCCCGCTTTCGCGGCTGGACGCTCGTGGTATCGACGGTGAACTCTGGCGTGACGGGGCGGCGGAGTCCATCACACTGGCCGTGCGGCATGGCGTGGTAGACGAACACGTCGCCAGGCACCGGGGCGAGGGGGGGCTCGGTGACGAAGTTCGGCATCGCCTTGACGAACGCCGCCGTGATCGCGAGCCGGCAGGCGTTCATGTGATCTTCCATGTAGTCGTCGGGGAAGTGCGTGAGGACGATCCGCGGCCGCGCTGCCCGGACGACGCTTGCCACGCGCCGCAGGTGGCGCTCGTCGTAGAAGATCATCAAATCGCTGCTCACGCTCTCGTGGAACTTGGCGCCGAGAAGCGTGGCGGCGTCGCGCGCCTCGCGGGCCCGGATCCGCGCCGTCTCGGCGCGGTCGGTGACCATGCTGCCGCAGTCACCGTTGGCAATATTGCAATAGTCGATCTCCCAGCCAGCCTCGGCGAGGAGCAGCAGCGTGCCGGCTGCGACAAACTCGATGTCGTCTGGATGGGCCATCAGCGCGAGTGCTCGCGGACGCTCAGGCACGGAAACTGCAGACATTCGTGGCTCCTCTACGCGGCGCAAAGTTCAGGCGCAAAAACGGGGCGGCCTAGGCCGCCCCGAGATGCTGCTGTGAAATGCAATCGAAGCTACCTCAAATCGCTCCGACTTCCTTGTAGAACTTGGCCGCCCCCTTGTGCAGGGGAATGCCCACGTCCTCGGCCATGATCTTCGGCGTCAGGCCCCCGATGGACTTGTTCGATGCCGCCATGTCGGCCACGTTGGCCGCCATCGCTTTGGTCATCTTGTAGACCGTGTCCTCGGGCAGATCGCAGGCGGCGATGATGTGCGTGGCGTAGCCGATGACATCGACGTCCTTGTCCATCTTCGGATAGGTGCCGGCCTTGATCGTGAGCTTGGAATAACCGGGGTTGATCTTCTTCATTTCGGCGAGGATCTTGTCGTCGACGCCCAGGAGCTTGATGTCGCGCGCGCTCGCAAGGTCCATCACCGACGAAGCGGGCACTGTCGTGCCCAGGGTGAACACCTGGGCATGTCCGTCCTTCATCAGCGACACGGCATCGGTGTAGGAGCCGAGAAAGTTGACTTTGGACAGCGACTGATAGTTCATGCCGTGGACCTGCAGCATGTGCACGTTGATGATCTCCGAAGAATTGCCCTTCGGCTGGGTGACCATTGCCTTGCC
>CAJAYZ010000737.1 GCA_903949225.1 uncultured Planctomycetaceae bacterium | reverse complement strand
GCGCCCAGTGCCTTCATGTCGTAATGACCACGACGCTCGTCGAGCAGTTCGACGAGCTGCCGTGGTTTGAAGATGATCTGCCGCGCGATGCGGTGGCAGCGTCCCCGTGGAAGTGGAGCACGGCCCATGCCGCCGGAGGGCTGCGGTCGTTCACGTTTGCTTCCGACGGCCGGCCGCTCGAGATGAAGACGCGTCTCCAGCCGTTGGTGATTCCCAAAGAGGGGCTCGACGAGCGATCGCTCCAAGTGCAGGTGCGCGGTGACGTAAGCGACCCGCCGCGCCGGCTGTCGATGCAGCTGATCCACGATGGCGGCGCGGTCGAGGTGGTGTGGGGGGATGATTCCGAGGGGCCGGCGGCCGATCTCCGCGTGCCACGGGTTGTCGCCGGGCCGCTCCCCGAGCCTGGGGATTGGGCGCGGGCCAGCGCCCCGCTTGCGACCCTTCCGCTCCTCGTCGGCCGATCGATCAGCGGGGTGATCTTCACGATCGACCGGGGACGGATGTTCCTCGATCGCCCCGGTTTGGTCGTGCGCTCGATGCGGCCGGAGCAGCGGGCGATCGACACGCCGATCGGCGAGATCGCCGCGACCAAAATCGATGGAGCTGAGGGCGATGGAGCGGAGGGCCATGGAAGCACGTCTCGCTGGCTGGCGGCGGTGCCGGTGGTCGAGCCGCCGGTGGTGGAGCCGCCGAAGAAGGGGGCCCCGGCCGGGCGGCCACAGCCGCAGTGGGCGACGCTCGAGTTCGCCAATTCCCAGGGGCATCGCAGCCGGCCGCAGCCGCCAGTGGAGATCGTCGCCACGGTCGATCGCCCGCCGTCGCTGGTCGTCGAGGAGCCGCAGTCGGAGCTGATTCAATTGACGGCGCTCGACGAGTTTGCCGTCGCGGCCCATCTCTTCGACGACTGGGGAATCGACCAGATTGCCTTCCGGGTCGGGAGTGACGAGGCGTCGCTCGGCGCCCCGCAGGTGCTCGACGAACTGCCGCTCGTGGTCCGCCCTCCCGACACGCAGCTCGTCGTCGAGACGACGATCTCCCCCGATCGACTCGGCCTCTCTCCCGGATCGAACGGGGTGTGGAAGCTCGCCGTCCGCGATACGAAGGGGCAGTGGACCGAATCGAGGCCGTTTCGGATCACGGTGCTTGTGTCGGACGACGCGCCGGCGCCGCCGCCGAAGCTACCGTCGCTCGACGAGGCCCTCCGCGAAGCGACGCAGGCGCTCCGTCTTGCCGAGCGCGACGAAGATGTGCTCGACAAGAAGCGCGCCGAGACGCTCGCCGCGATCGGGCAGGAGCCGCTCGCGGCCCTCGATCGGGCTGAGACTGCTACCGAGACGGCCAAGGAGAAGGCCGCCGAGGCCGCTGCCAAGGCCGCCGATGCGGTCACCCCGCCTGCCGAGCAGGCGGCGGCCGCGGAGGCAAAGCAGGCTGCCGATCAAGCCGCCACCGACCAGACCGCCCAGGCCCAGTCCCAGACCGACGCCGCCGCCGCGGCGCTCCCGGAGCCGACAAAGCAAGATCTCGAGACGCTCGATCAATACCTCGAACAGCGCCGCCAGGACATCGAACAGGTGGCCGGGAAGCTCGCCGCGGCCGCAGAGCAGGCCAAGGGGGTGACCGACGTGACGCCGTCTCAAGCCGCGCAGTTGGCCGCGGCCGCCGAGATGGCGAAGGCCCTCGGTGAGCAGCTCCAGTCGAGCCCGCAGTTTCAGGCCGACGCCGCGAAGGTCGATCGCCTTGCCGACGCCCCCAAGCCGTCGGAGATCGCCGACCGGCTCGAGCAGATCGCCGCCCACGCCCGCGACGTGGCCCGGCAGATGGAGGCGACGGAGAAGTCGCAGCGGCTCGAATCGCTGGCCGAGAATCTCGCCGAGCGGGCCGAGTCGCTCGACCTTCTCGCCAAGCAGGCTCAAGCGCGTCGCGATCCGGCCCGCGAGGCCGACACGGCTGCCCAGGCAGCCCTCGACCGGCAGGCGCGGAACGAAGTCCGTCAGGTCAATAAGATCGTCGGCCCCGACAAGCAGCCGCCGTCTCCCCCACCTGCGGCAGACCCGCTCGAATCGCTCCTCGACAGCGGCCGCGAGGCGGCGCGCGAAGCGGCCGACACCGCGGCGCGGATCGCCGAGCAGCTTGCCGGCAAGGCGCCGATCACCCCACCGGAAGGCGCCCAGCCCGGCCAACAAGCCGGTCAGCAAGCCGGTCAGCAGCCTGGTCAGGGCGAGCAAGCCGGTCAGGGGCAACAGCCCGGCCAGCAGCCAGGCCAGGGCGATCAGGCCGGGCAGGGACAGCAGCCCGGTCAAGGGGATGGGAAGGGGCCGGCGGGGAAAGCGTCGCCACCGACCGCCGAGCAACTCCAGAAGTTTCTCGACAGCCGCGAGGTCCGCGAAACGCTCCAGATGGCCGAACGCGCCGAGCGACTCAAGACCCAGGCGAGCCGGCGGGCCGCCGAGCAGATGGCGCGTTCGAAGCAGGGGGGATCGCAACAGCAAGCCGCCTCCGACAAGCAGGGAGAAGGGGAGGGGCAGCCGGGGGCGACGCCCACCGGTGAACCGACGCAAACGCTCACTGACGGCGGCGCCCAGTTCGGTAAGGCGGAGATCAAGGGAGCCGACCTCCGCGGCCTCGATGCCGCCCGGCGGGCCGCCATCCAGAAGCTCCCGCCGCGGGTTCGTGATCCGCTTCTCGAAGGGATGCGGGAGCGTGGCCCGGCGGCCTATCAGGAGGTGATCGACACCTACTTCCGTCACCTCGGTCGGGACATCCCCCAATGAACGACCTCCTCGCCCGCCTGGCGCGGGCCGCCGGAGTCGGCCACGAACTGGCCTCCCGCATCGATGCCGTCGAGTGGCACTGGGCCCGTCCCTGGGTGTGGTGGGGGGGGCTTCTGCTCCTCGTCCCGCTGGGGTGGTGGATCTCCCGCCGTCACGAGCAGCGGCTCCCCTGGCTCGCGCCGCACTTGCGGCGGGCGCTTGACGTCTGTCGGATTGGGGTCCTCGGGCTGCTCGTCTTCGTGCTCGCCGGGCCGTTCCTCCGGCTCGATGAGCGGATCGTGCAGAAGCCGGTTGTGGCGGTGGTTGTCGATGAATCCGACAGCATGGATCTGCCGGTGGGGCGACTGCCCGCCGCCGGAATCGGCGCGGTCGCCGGCGCCGTCGGCCTTGGCGGCCAAGCTGATGGGGAAGAGGCTGCCGCAGCCCTCGTGGAATCGATCAGCCGCCTCTCGCGCCGCGAGTTCGCCGAGCAACTCCTTGCCGCACAGGCGAAGGGCGTCATCGGTGAGATCGGTAGTTCGTTCGAACTCCGCCGCTATGCCGTGGCCCGCCGCGCCATCCGGCGCGACGCCCTGCCTGCAGGCACTTCCAAACCGGGCGGCAGCGATCCAGCGGCCGATGACGGCACGGGAGGTGGCGCCGACACGGCGCTCGGGGAGGGGATCGCGATGGCCCTCGACGACGCCTCCGATCGCGTTCTCGGCGGGATCATCCTCGTCACCGATGGCCGCTCGACGGTCGGCATTGACCCGCTCGATGCGGTTCGCCGCGCGGCCGAGGCCTCCGGCGGGCAGCCGCGGGCGCCCGTGATCTCGATCCCGATCGGCTCCCCTGAGCCCCCTGCCGACGTCGCCGTCACCGACGTCCTCGCCGCGCCGGAAGTGGCCCTCGACGACACCGTCTCGATCATCGCCACGGTCCAATCAAGCGGCTTGGCCCGCCGCAGCGTGAAAGTGGAGCTCGTCGACAACGACGCCGTGGCTGCCACCGTCGACCTCGTTCTCCGCGATGGCCGCCAGCAGGCGGTCTTCCCCTGGCATGCGACGAAGGAGGGTACGAGTCTGCTCACGATCCGCGTCGCCCCGGAGCCGGAGGAGGGCACCGCGGAAAACAACGCGCTGGAGTTTCCAGTCGAGGTTACTTCGCGGAAGGCGAAGATCCTCGTCGTCGATGCCGCGCCGCGCTGGGATCTTCGCTTCCTCGATGCGAGCGTCCGCCGCGACACTGGCTTCGAGCCAACGATCGTCGTCGCCGGCGCCATCCAAGCCTCGGCGGCCGGTGGCAGCGTTACTCCCGAAGGATTTGCCGGGATGCCCGACGACGTCGAGGGCTGGGCCCGCTACGACATCGTCTTCCTTGGCGACGTGGCGCTCGCCGATCTTCCCCGTCCGAGGCAGGAGGCGCTCGTCGAGGCGGTTCTCGACCGCGGCGTGGGGCTCGTCTTCCAGCCGGGCGGAGAGCATCTCCCCAAGGAGTATGCCGGGGAGCCGCTCGAGGAGCTTTTTCCGGTCGAAATCGATCGCGCCGCCGGCGGGAGCGACGCCGCGATCGAGGCGGCCGACTTCCGTCCCTTCCGGATGCGCGTCACAGCGCGCGGGGCGATGCATCCTGCGTTTGCGGTGTCTGGGGATGCCGGCCGCAACCGGACAACGTGGAGCGGCATGCCGCCGTTCTTCCGGGTGGCGGCGGCACGCGGGGCCAAACCGGCGGCGACGGTCCTTGCGGATGTCGAGCGGCCTGGGGGGATGGCCGGCGGCGACGGGCCGGTGCCGCTGGTGGTCGAGATGCCCGCCGGACGCGGCCGCGTCGCCTGGATTGGCACCGAGGAGACCTTCCGTTGGCGTCGCAACGTCGGCGACTCGCTTTTTTGGCGCTTTTGGGGGCAGGCGCTGCGGAGCGTCGCCCGGCGCGACGACCGCCCCTGGGATGCCACCTGGCTCGT
>CAJAYZ010000736.1 GCA_903949225.1 uncultured Planctomycetaceae bacterium | reverse complement strand
GGCTCTCGGGGCCGGGGCCACCCCTCGCTGCAGAGCGCCCAGCGGACTGCTTCTTGACAACGCGCAGGCGAGGCCGGGGTCGGCGAATGCTCGAGGAGTCCCCGATCGCGCCTAGCGCTTTGAACGGCCCGCGTGGCACGTCTAAAGCGATGCGGGGCGACGAGACCTTTGCCGCCCCGGCCGATGAATCACCCACAGGCCCGATACCGAGAACGCCGGCCCACCGGGCTTCACGTCGGCGCCCGTCAGCGCGGCTCGTCGGTGACGCAGCCTTCGCTCGCCGGGGCGACGCAGCGGATGTACTTGGCGAGGACGCCACGCGTGACTTTCAGCGGCGGCGCGGTCCAGGCGGCGCGGCGCTTGGCGAGATCGGCGTCGGAGACGGCGAAGTCGAGCCGGCCGGTGTCGCCGTCGATCGTCACCTTGTCGCCATCGTGCACCAGCGCGATCGGCCCACCTTCCTGCGCCTCCGGGACGACATGCCCGACGATGAAGCCGTGGGAGCCGCCGGAAAAGCGACCGTCGGTGATCAGCGCCACGTCGTTGCCCATGCCGGCGCCCATCAGGGCCGAGGTCGGCGTGAGCATCTCCGGCATCCCCGGGCCCCCCTTCGGCCCCTCGTAGCGGATGATGATCACGTCGCCACGCTGGATCTTCCCCTGCTCGAGGGCAGCGAGCATCGCCTCCTCACTATCGAAGACGCGGGCCGGGCCCTCGAACCGTGCCCCTTCCTTGCCGGTGATCTTGCCGACGGCGGTGCCAGGGGCGAGGTTGCCCTGAAGGATCGTGATGTGGCCGGTCGCCTTGATCGGCTGCTCGACCGGATGGATCACCTTCTGACCGGGCGTGAGGCCCTTGTTCGTGGCCAGGTTCTCGGCGAGCGTCTTGCCGGTGCAGGTCAGGCAGTCGCCGTCGAGGAAGCCCTTGTCGAGCATGTATTTCATGAAGCCGCTGGTGCCGCCGACGGCGTGGAGATCTTCCTGGACGTAGCGGCCGCTCGGCTTCAAGTCGGCGATGAAGGGAACGCGGCGAGCGACGGCCTCGAAGTCGGCCGGCGTGAGATCGATATCGACGGCTCGGGCCATGGCGATGAGGTGAAGAACGGCATTCGTCGAGCCGCCGAGGGCCATCGTCACCACCATCGCGTTCTCGAAGGCGCGGCGGGTCATGATGTCGCGGGGCTTGATGTCGCGCTCGAGGAGATTCTTCACAGCCAAACCGGCCCGGCGGCATTCGTCGAGCTTGGCCGGATCGACCGCCGGGATGCTCGCGCTGTCGGGGAGCGACATGCCGAGGGCCTCGATCGCGGTCGCCATGGTGTTAGCGGTGTACATGCCGCCGCAGGCGCCGGCCCCAGGGCAGGCCTGACGGACGACGCTCGCGCGGCGGGCGTCATCGATCCGCCCGGAGACGTATTCCCCGTAGCACTGGAAGGCCGAGACGATGTCGAGCGGCGTGCCGTCAGCGAGGTGGCCGGCCCGGATCGTGCCGCCGTAGACCATGATCGCCGGGCGGTTGAGCCGGCCCATCGCGATCAGACAGCCGGGCATGTTCTTGTCGCAGCCGGGGATCGCCACGAGGCCGTCGTACCACTGGGCCTGCATCACCGTCTCGATCGAGTCGGCGATGACATCGCGGGAGGGGAGCGAAAAGCTCATCCCGTCGGTCCCCATCGAGATCCCGTCGCTGACGCCGATGGTGTTGAACCGCATCCCCACCATGCCGGCGGCCACCACGCCATCCTTGACGACTGCGGCGAGGTCGCCGAGATGCATGTTGCAGGTGTTTCCGTCGTACCACATGCTCGCGATCCCGACCTGGGCCTTGTCGAGGTCGGCCGGCTGGAGTCCGGTGCCGAGAAGCATCGCCTGGGAGGCCCCCTGCGAGCGGGGCTGGGTGATGCGGGAGCTGATGCGGTTGATGGCGGCCATGGCGCGGGGGAGTCCTCGAGGAGATTTTCGCGGCGGTCCGGTGGCGAAGCGGCCTAGCCCGGAGTGGAGCCGAGGGGCAGAATAGTCTCTTCGATACCCGTTGGAAAGCGTCCGGAGACTCCCGCGCCACCATGTCGACCAACCTCCGCCCCCCCAAGTTCGTCTACTTCGATCTCGGCAACGTGATCGTCGACTTCGACCGCGAACACGCCGTCCGCCAGATGGCGCAGGTTGCCGGGATCACGCCTCAGGCCACGCACGCGGCCGTGTTCGAATCAGGGCTCCAGGCGAAGCTTGAACGGGGCGAGATCGACTGGCCGACCTTCCACGACGCCTTCAGCCACTCAACCGGCTCGACGAGCGACCCGGCGCAGCTCGCCGATGCGGCCAGCGACATGTTCAGCCTCCATGTGGCGACGCTGCCGGTGATCGCCGCCGTCGAGCGGGCCGGCTATCGGACGGGGATCCTCTCCAACACCTGCGCGCCTCACTGGGAGCATCTCCTCGG
>CAJAYZ010000735.1 GCA_903949225.1 uncultured Planctomycetaceae bacterium | reverse complement strand
GTTGCCCGCCGTAGAGACTCGCCCCAAAGACCGGATCGCGCGGCGGCGCTACCGCGGGGATGGCGCTCGACGGGGCCGGGGGAAGCTCGCGCGGGGCGACGGGGGTCCGCCGCGAGCGTTGCGAGGGGCCGAAGGGAATGCCCGTCGTGGCGCTCGCCCCCAAGCCGGAGGCCGTGCCATAGGCCGACACACCAGACAGCCCGTCGGCTCGGGCGTTGCCAGGCGGCAGCACGACAAGGGTCGCGATCAGGGCGATTCCAGAACTGGTGAAGCAGCCACGGCGCATCGCTCGAGTCTCCGCACGACCATCCCGGCCACACCCTTCCCATCGATCCCCGACGGCCGGGTAGACCGCATCGAATCCGGGGGGGCGTCACGGTCGACCGGACCGGCAGGGGGATGGGCCGCGGGCCCGACGTCCCTTTCCCAGGTTGCCAGAGAACAGCCTGCCGCAGCGACGCGGGCAGACAGACTCGAGATCGCCGCTCAGACGGCGGAGAGGCCGAGCCGACGCGCGAGGGGGCCGATTGAGAGCCCCTGGACGAGGATCGAGAACACGACCACCGAATAGGTGAGTGTCAGCACGGTGTCGCGCTCGGGCCCCGGCGGGAGTGAGAGCGCCAGGGCGACCGAGATCCCGCCGCGGACGCCGCTCCAGGTGAGGAGCCAGCCAGCGCGGGGCGGAAGTCGGAACCAGGCCGGGAAGCAGAGGACGGGGATCCCGACGACAAGAAACCGCACCACAAGCGAGAGGATCACCGCCCCCACCGCGGCCAGCGTCAAGCCGGGGGTGTAGTGAATGACGGCAAACTCCAGCCCGATGAGGACGAAGAGTACGCTGTTGAGGATCTCATCGAGAAGATGCCAGAAGAGGTCGAGGCGTTCGCGGGTGGTCTCGCTCATCGACCATTCCCTCCCCTCGCTCCCGACGAGGAGGCCGATGACGACCATCGCCAGCGGGCCGGAGGTGTGGAAGCGATTGGCCAGCGCATAGCCGCCGACGACCGTGGCCAAGGTGATCAGGACCTCGACCCGGTAATCGTCGATCGATGCCAGGATCCGGTTCACGAGCCAGCCAACGCAAAAGCCCAGCACGATCCCACCGACAGCCTCGTGGACGAAGAGGTTCATCGCTTCACCGGGCGTGGGTGCGTGCCCCATTCGCAGCGTATCGAGGAGGAGCGCGAAGAGGACCACGCCGACGCCATCGTTGATCAGCGACTCGCCGGCGATCGTCGATTCCACATCCTGCGGCACATGAGCCGACTCGAGGATCCCGAGGACAGCGACCGGATCGGTGGGGGAGATCAGGGCGCCGAACAGAAGGCAATGGATCCACGGCAACTCGAGCCCGAGAAAGCGGAACAGCCAGTGGCAGCCCACGCCGATGAGGAGCGCTGACAGGGCCGTGCCGACCAGCGCCAAGATCCCGATCGGCCGGGCGAGCCGCCACAGCCGGGCGAGATCGACGTGGAGGGCGCCAGCGAAGAGGAGCACCGAGAGCATCCCCTCCATGAGCACGTCGGTGAAATTGATCGACTCGAGCAGCGCCCGCTCCTGTTTTCCCGGAGTGGTCACCCCCACCATCTCGAGCCCCACGATGCCGAGAGACGCCACCAGGGCAATTGCCATGACGCCGATCGTGGGGGGCAATCGGAACAACTTGCGGTTCAACCAGGCGGCGCCAGCAGCGAGGACGAGGATGACAGCGGCGATATCGAGCATCGTTCAGTCGCTCTCCGTGGCATCCTGAACAGGAGCCTCGTCCTCGGCAAATCTCTCCCCGGATTCGCCATCGGCACGCCGCTTCCGCCCGCCGAGGAATCCGCAAGCGGTGAGGGCGGCGAGGACCGCCGCGGCGGTCGCCGCGAAGATCACGGGCCACGTGAATAACGGACTCGGCGTGGTGGCGGGATGATCGGGAATCGTCGATGGAACAGGCTGGAGCGTGGGGGGGATCGTGTCCGGAAGGGCATCGACCGTCGCGAGTCGGGCGGTGATCCGATCGGCTTCCTGGGTGTCCCCCACTTTTCCCTTCACGCGGGCGAGGGTCGTCAGGGCCCGCTTCGTGTAGGGATGCTCGAGCCCAAACTGTTCCTCGTAGATGGCTGCCGCCAGAGCATACTGCTCCGCAGCGGCGGCATGGTCGCCGAGATTGTCGGCGACGAGGCCGAGGCCGTTGCGGGCGGCCGCAAGATACGCCCTCCCTCCCCCGTCCTCCCCTTCGAGCGCGGCGACCTGCTCCTCGAAGGCTTCTCGGGCACCGGGCCAATCCTCGAGACGGGCCCGGGCTGTTCCGATCTTGCCGAGCGTCGTGGCGGTGTTGATCGCCTTCGAGCGTGGATCGCCCGCGCCGTCGGTTGCCAGCATCGCGCGGGCCCGTTCGAGGCAGCCGAGCGCGTCGTGCCAGCGGTCAATCGCCATGAAACTGTCGCCGAGCACCGTCAGCGCGTTCCAGTCACTGGCCGGCGCAACGAGTGGGCCGGGGGTGAGGAGCGAGCCAGCAAAGGGGGCGAGTGCATCGATCGCCTCCTTGGGCCGGCCGAGTCCGTAGCAGGCCTGCCCTTTGAGGATGAGGAGGGTGAGGACTTCGCGGTCGTCATTCCCCTTCGCCACGACCAGCGGCGCCAGGGCCTCATCGACGACGCGGAGGGCCTCCGCAAACCGCTGGCTCCGCAGCGCTCTCACGGCGGCCTCAGCGGCCGTGTTCCCGGTGCCGTCGGCGGGTGGCGGCCTGACGGTGGTCTCCTGCCCCGCTGCCACGGTGGCGACAAGCCATGCGGCGACGAGCCCCGCGAGGAATGACGACCGTCGACG
>CAJAYZ010000734.1 GCA_903949225.1 uncultured Planctomycetaceae bacterium | reverse complement strand
TTCGCTTGGCGGGCGTCCGCCCGCTGGCAAGGGACCCGGGCCCCCGGCCCAGAGGCACACCCTTACCGCTTCCGCAGCTGCGTGTACTCGTCGATCGTCACCGTGGTGAGCTCGCCGTCGTCGCGGGAGAGGATGAGGACGTCGCTGAACACCTTGTCGTCGGCATTGCGGCGGAAGTGGAGGCCGTGCCGACGACGCTCGCGCCGCAACACCTTACCCACCGTCGTCGTGCTCCAAGCGGCGCTCGAGCCGATCTGGACGCCATGGATCACCTCGACCCGGTCCCCCGGAGCGAGCTGATCATAGAGCGTCCGCGACTGGCGTTCTTCGGGGGTCATATCGGCTCTCCCGGTTCTCTTTTGGCGACACACCTACGACGACTCGAGACTCGAGTCATATGGCACGATCCGTGCCGACCCGGGGAACCCTCGGCGTTCCGGCGGGTCACGGACGAGAAGGTCCTCAGACCTCCTTCGCTTCGATCCACTTCATCATCTTGCGGAGATTGCGGCCGGTCTCGGTGAGCTTGTGCTCACGCTCGCGGCGGCGGGTGCTCTTGAACATCGCCGCTCCGCCACGGTTCTCGAGGATCCAGTCGCGGGCAAACTCGCCCGAGCGGATCTCCTCGAGGATCTTCTTCATCTCCGCGCGGGTCTCGTCGGTGATGATCCGCTTGCCGCGGGTGTAGTCACCGTACTCGGCGGTGTTCGAGATGCTGTAACGCATGTACTCGAGCCCGCCTTGATAGAGGAGGTCGACGATGAGCTTCATCTCGTGGAGGCACTCGAAGTAGGCCATCTCCGGCTGGTAGCCAGCGTCGACGAGCGTGTCGAAGCCCGCCTTGATGAGCTCCGAGACGCCGCCGCAGAGCACGACCTGCTCGCCGAAGAGGTCGGTCTCGGTCTCCTCAGCGATCGTCGTCTCGATGACGCCGCCGCGGGTGCCACCGATCCCCTTGGCGTAAGCGAGGCCGAGCTTCTTGGTCTCAGGCGAAGCCCCGGCACCGAGCGCGATGAGGCAGGGAACGCCCCCCCCCTTCACGTACTCGCTGCGAACGAGATGCCCCGGGCCCTTCGGGGCGACGAGCATCACGTCATGGCCGACAGGGGGCTCGATCTGCCCGAAGTGGAAGTTGAAACCGTGGCTGGCCATCAGCACGGCGCCCTTCTTGAGATTCGGCTTGATCGACGCTTTGTAGACGTCGGCGGCGAGCTCGTCGGGGAGGAGGATGTTGATCAGATCGGCCTGCTTGACCGCATCCTCGACGCTCATCGGCTCGAAGCCGTGCTTCTTGGCGAGGTCGTAGTTTGGCCCGCCCGGCCGCTGGGCGACGACGACCTTGAGCCCGCTGTCACGGAGGTTTTGGGCCTGCGCGTGCCCCTGGCTGCCGTAGCCGATGATGGCGATGGTCTTGCCATCGAGGGCCTTGAGATCAGCGTCGGCGTCGTAATAGATCGTGGCGGGCAAGGGATCACTCCTCAGGATCGGGCTTATGGGGCGAGAATGGTACGGGATATGAACGGAGAACCGAATGGGACGGCGGGGCAACAGGCCCGAACGCCCCCAAAAAGGAAATGAGGCGGTGAATCAGGCGAGCGATTCACGAACCGACGCATCGTCGGCGGGGCGGGCACCGTCGGCCGCCTCGGTGAGCTCACGCGTCGGCGGGCTCCCCCGCACCATCGCGATCCGGCCGGTGCGGACGAGCTCGAGGATCCCGAGCGGACGCATCAGCTCGATGAAGCCCTCGATCTTCTTTTCGGTCCCGGAGATCTCGACGACGACGCTGTCGGCCGCGACGTCGACCACCCTCCCGCGGAACACCTCGGCAAGCTCCTTGACCTCCGTCCGGGTCGATCCGGCGGTCGCGGCAACCTTGATAAGCATCAAGTCGCGCTCGACATAATTGCGCGAGCTGATGTCATCCACGCGGACGACGGTGACGATCTTCTCGAGCTG
>CAJAYZ010000733.1 GCA_903949225.1 uncultured Planctomycetaceae bacterium | reverse complement strand
GGCCTTGCCAACGGCATCGCCATAGACGTTTCTGGATCACGGCCACCAGCCCACGCAGAGCCCTTCTCCTTGGGAAGGGGCCCGCACATGTCTCGCAGCTCTTTGAAAACTCTTTCCCTGTGGCTGGCGGCAGTGGCCTGCCTGTCCTTTGGCTCTCTCGCCAACGCTGAAGCGATTCAGTGGGTGACGGTCGGCGACCCGGGGAACACGGCTGATACCGCTCCTGCTGGCCTCGGTGCCGTGGCGACTTCATTCCGGATCATGAAGTACGAGTTCACGAACCAGCAGTACACGGACTTCCTGAACTCCGTGGCGAAGACCGACACCTATTCGCTCTACAAAGCGGACATGAGCGGCAACTACAGCGGTGGCATCACGCGAAGCGGTTCCTCGGGGTCGTACACCTACGCCGTGAAGCCAGACATGGGCGACAAGCCGGTGGCCTACGTGAGCTGGTTCGACGCGGCGCGGGTGTCGAACTGGTATCAAAACGGTGCCACGAGTTCATCGAGCACAGAGACGGGTGCGTATACGCTCGTTGGCGGCCAGATCAGCGGCACCGCCCCGACGGTAAACGCCGACGCTAAGTTCTACATGCCGACGGCAGATCAGTGGTACAAGGCAGCCTACTACAAGGGCGGCGGTACGAACGCGGGCTACTGGAACTACGCCACGCAGAGTGACACAGGCCCGACGAGGGTGACGGCTAACGGGACCGGTGTAGGCTCTGCTGGAAGCACCGGAAACTTTGCGAATTTCAATTATGGGGCCTCCTGGAATAACGGTGGGTCCTACTTCGTGACGACGGTGGGCACGAATGGCGGAGAGAGTGCCTACGGGGCGTTTGACATGAACGGCAACGTTTATGAATGGAACGATCTCACGGGTGCTGCCGGCTCGTCTCGCGGGTGGCGGGGCGGCAGTTGGTACGTCACCAGTGCGTCCGACATGTCGTCATCCAGTAGCTACACGTTCCCCACGTCGGATGAGACCGGAGACCTCGGTTTTCGTCTCGTAAGTCCGGTCATTGCACCGGTGCCGGAGATCGACCCCGCTGGCATGGGCTCCGTCCTCGCCCTCGTCACCGGCGCCCTCGGCCTGCTTGAGCGTCGTCGGCTGAAGGCGTCTTGACCGACGTCGATCATCGTCAATCCCAAGCGAGGGGAGCAGGCTTCCATGGGGGCCTGCTCCCCTCGTCGTTTTCTCGTCCGCTCATTTCACTCCCGGCTCCCGCATCACCGTCCGCCCTCGACCGCCACTGCTAACCTCCGCTCGCGAGTACACGCCCGCCCGATCCGCCGAGAGGCACCGACCCGAGGCCCACCGGTTGAGACGTCACCGCCCATGAGGAGCGTGAGGGCCAGGGCCGGTGCGATTGCCGAGGTGGGCGGCGCAGGGTTCGAGAGGTTCGCCGCCGTCTTCGAGCGGGGTGGCCGTGAGCCGATGGGGGGCTCGGAAGGGTGGCCGGGTGATGAGCAGGCGGTCGGGTGGCGGGAAGGCGGGGGATGTTGGACGAACCGCTCGGACGTCACCGCGGTATCCTGACTGCTCCACGAATCAGGATTCACCGCTGTGCCTTTCGATCCCTCTCCATCCGGCCGAAGCGTCCCCTCCCCCGTGCTCGACCGCAGCTACTGGCAGGGGCGATATGAGGCGGGGACCACCGGTTGGGACCGTGGTCACGCGAGCCCTGCTCTCGAAGCATGGCTCCGCTCGGGGGCGTTAACGCCCTGCCGGATCCTCGTCCCCGGATGCGGGCGGGGCCATGAGGTGGTGGCACTGGCGCGAGCCGGTTTTCGTGTCACCGGGCTCGACTACGCTTCGGCGGCGGTTGAGACGCTGCGAGCAAGGCTTGCCGAGGATGGACTCGGGGCGGAGGTCGTCGATGCCGACATCCTCGACTGGGAGCCGACCGCACAGTTCGAGGCGGTCTACGAGCAGACGTGTCTCTGCGCCCTCCCACCCGAACGCTGGGAGGACTACGAGCAA
Source organism: uncultured Planctomycetaceae bacterium (assembly GCA_903949225.1). Taxonomy (GTDB): domain Bacteria; phylum Planctomycetota; class Planctomycetia; order Pirellulales; family UBA1268; genus QWOP01. The sequence goes on along the minus strand of CAJAYZ010000733.1, from coordinate 3,421 downwards.
CGCCTCGCCTCCTGGCTGGTGCCGGGAGGGAGTCTGGCGGCAGCGTTCATGCAGACTGATGCCTCCGCAGGTCCCCCCTTCGCCTGCGCTCCAGGCGCGATGCGTCGGCTCTTCGCCGCCGAACGCTGGGATTGGCCGGCGGAACTCACGCCGGTCGGGCATCCCCTCGGGCTCGTCGAACTCGCCGGGATCCTGCGCCGACGGAGTCCAGAGGCCATCCAACGGTGGGCGTAAGATGATCGCCGTGGAGCATTTCGCTGCGATGGCCGGGGAGGGGGAGGGGAGGACAACGCGTTACCAGCATCACGGCGTCCCCCGATTCGATGCGGCAAGGCCTATTATCGAGCTATATCCCACCTTTGGAGGCCCGTCATGCGTGCCATTTCTCGCCCGACACGCGGCATTCGTGCTCGACCCAGTCAGCCTGCTTCCCAAACGTGTCGTCGCGTCGCGCTGCCGATGGGGCTTGCCATCCTGCTGACCATGGCAGTCGCCGACGACGCGCGGTCGCAGGTCGCCGGTCCGCCGGATCCGCCGTCGGCCACTGCCGAAGGCATCAACCGCGATTTCCTTGATCCCACCCTCGACCCCGATGCCTGGGTGGCGAAGTTCGAGATCGAGAGCCGCGAGGTGTTTACGGCGCGGAAGGCGATCATCGCCGCCTTGCGTCTCGAACCTGGGGACAGGATCGCCGATATCGGCAGCGGCACTGGACTGTACCTCCAGCCTTTCTCCGAGCGTGTCGGACCTGACGGCCGCGTCTACGCGGTCGACATCTCGCCGAGGCTGGTTGAGTTCATCGAGCGTCGCGTGCGCGAGGAAAGGCTCGGCAATGTTGCCACCGTGCTCTCTACCGCCGATTCAACCCGACTGGCGCCGGGATCGGTGACGCACGCCTTTGTCTGCGATGCCTATCACCATTTCGTCGAGTATCCGGCGATGCTCGCGTCGATCCACGAGGCTCTCCGGCCCGGCGGTCAACTCGTCGTCGTCGACTTCGACCGGGTGCCGGGGAAGTCAAGGGAATGGCTCCTCACGCACGTTCGGGCTGGGAAGGATGCGGTCAGGGGGGAGATCGAGGACGCCGGCTTCGAGTTTGTCGAAGAGGTTGAAGTCGAGCAATTTAACGAGAACTATCTCCTTCGGTTCCGCCGCCCATAACCGCCGGCCGGCTCCTGGCACTGCCCTGCAGCGGAACGCAGGGCAACGTTGACAAATGAATGGAAGTATCGTTAGGATTCGACATGACGAATAAATTGATTCGCCGAGAGCGAGGAGAAAAGGTATGGCTGGGAACTCTTCCCGACATTTTCCGGTGTTGGTCCTCGGCGGCGGCACCGCCGGCATCTCCGTGGCCGCCCGTCTGAGGCGGGCCGACGCCAGCCTCGGCATCGGGATCGTGGAGCCGTCGGAGAACCACTTCTACCAACCGCTGTGGACGCTCGTCGGCGGCGGCGTTTTCCCTTCCGAGGCGAGTCGGCGCCGCGAACGCGATTTCATCCCTCAGGGCGTGGAGTGGGTGCGCGACCGGGTCGTTCAGATTCTTCCCGCCGAGAAGACCGTGGTGATCGCTGGGGGCGAACGGCTTACCTACGACTGGCTCGTCGTGGCCCTCGGGATCCAGATCGACTGGGGCGGGATCCCCGGTCTCAAGGAGTCCGTCGGCCGGGATGGGGTGTGCAGCAACTACTCCTTCGAGCACGTGGAATACACCTGGAAGTGCATCCGCGATTTCGGCGGCGGCACCGCGCTTTTCACGGTACCGAACACTGCCGTGAAATGCGGGGGGGCACCGCAGAAGATCATGTATCTGGCCGACGACGCCTTTCGGCGGAGCGGCGTACGGGACCGCAGCAAGATCGTCTTCGCCTCGCCACAGAAGGCGATCTTCGCCGTGGAGAAGTATCGCCGCACCCTCGAGAAAGTGATTGCCCGCAAGGGGATCGACGCCCGCTTCCGCCTCGACCTCGTCGAATTGCGGCCCGGCTCCCGCGAGGCCGTGTTCGAGAACCTCGACACGAAGGAACGATCAACGATCCACTACGACATGATCCACATCACGCCGCCGATGAGTGCACCGGACGTGATGAAGCGGAGTGAATTGGCCAACGAGCACGGCTGGTGCGAGGTCGACAAGCACACGCTCCGGCATCCCCGCTTCCCGTCAGTTTTTGCCATCGGTGACGCGGCTGGCCTCCCGACCTCGAAGACCGGGGCCGCGGTCCGCAAGCAGGCGCCCGTTCTGGTGGCGAATCTCTTGGCGGCGATGGGCGGACGTGAGCCGTCGGCCTCCTACAACGGCTACAGTTCCTGCCCGATCGTCACTGGTTACGGAAAGATGGTCCTCGCCGAGTTCGACTACGACGGCAAGCCCTGCGAGACATTCCCCTTCGACCAGTCGAAGGAGCGGTACAGCATGTGGCTTCTCAAGACGCAGGTGCTCCCGCGTCTCTATTGGTACGGCATGCTCCGCGGGAGGCTTTGAACCTCCGTGTCTCGCCCCATCCTTTGAATACGAGCCTGAGGTCGACTCCTGGCGGCGCTCAGTGGACCCCGAGCGTCGACCAGCCATCGGCCTGCCGGTTGATGTTGAAGATCATCGCCGAGTAGGCCACCTTGATCCCGGGCAGGACGTCGTCGAGGGAGTGGCCCCCACGGATGACGGACTGTCCGCAGACCCACACCTCGACCCCCTCGGCGACGAGATCCTCGACGAGTTGGCGATTCGGATTCGGGCCGCCAGTGGCACTGCGGCCGTGGGCCTCGTCGGATAGTGCCGCCAGTGTCGCGCCCGTGTGGAGGATCACGGCGATCCGCGGGCGTGAATGCTCCATGCCTTCGGAAACGTAGACGTTGACCAGGCGGGCGGCGCTGTCGAGGCCACGGTTCGGTTTGCCAGCCGCAGCCGCGGCCGTCGTGTCGAACACGACCTTGCCGCCGGCCCGTGGACGCTCGCCGGCATCGGGAAGTCGCACCACGCCGCCGTAACCGGTGATCCGCGGGAACTCGAGGGGGGAGGAGGGGTCCGCGGCGAAGCCAGGGACAGCGATACTGGCCGCAACGACCATGATTGCCAAGCAGGGGAAGACCGAGGAAGACGCAGGATTCATGGAAGGACTCCGATCGATGGAGAAACGAGATCCGGGAATCAGATTTCGAGGGTGAACGCCGGTTGATGCACGAGAAAATCCGGGCAGGCCGATTGTCTTCGAGACGCCGGCATGGGGCTTGAGCATGGGATGGGGCTTTCTTGGATTGGCGGAGGTGTCTTCGTTCACTTGCTTTTAATGGAGGGCCGCGGCCAGCAGGACGGAGACGATTCGTGGCCGCACATCGCCTTGGGGGCGATAATCGAACGTGCCGGTGGGCTGCCTCGACCCCTCACACCAACACTGTTTGGTCGTGCGGTCGTAGTTCCCGG
>CAJAYZ010000732.1 GCA_903949225.1 uncultured Planctomycetaceae bacterium | reverse complement strand
GCTCGTCATTGGCAGCGACGAGTTCACCGCCGGCACGGCGCAGTGCAAGCGAATGCAATCGCAGCACAGCACCGTCATCGACTGGCACGGCGATGTGGCGGTGCTCGTCGCCGCGGTCGCCGTCGAACTCGCGGCCGTCGGTGCCGGGGGCTGACGCAAGGCGCGGCGGGCGGTCAGCCGATCAGGGTACGGCGGAGGGCTTCGAGGCTCGTTGCCACGACATCGGCATCCGCCGGTCGATCGGCGGGATCGGGGGCGATCAATCGCATGACAAGATCGGCCACGGCTGGTGGAACTTCTGGTGCCACGTCGAGCAGCGGTATCGCCGTCCCCCGGGCGATCGCGGCCAACACCGCCACGAAGGAGCGCCCCTCGTAGGGCAGCCGCCCGGCGAGCATCTCGTAGAGGATCACCCCGAGCCCGAAGAGATCGGCACGTCCGTCGACGTCTCCGTCGGTGGCCCGTTCCGGTGCCATGTAGGACGGCGTGCCCACGACGAGGCCATCGAGGGTCAGGCTGTGACTCGGGGCGCTTGCCTCGCGAACCAGGCCGAAGTCGATGATCCGTACACGCCGAGCCGGTCCGACGAGGATCACGTTGTCGGTCTTGATGTCACGGTGGACGAGGTTGTGGGCATGGGCTGCACCGAGACCGGCGGCGATCTCCTGGGCGATCCGCAGGGCCTCCGCGATCGGAAGCCGGTCCTCGTGGCGGAGATGATCGGCAAGCGACCGCCCCTCGAGGAACGGCATCACGAGGTAGGGAAGGCCCGCCTCCTCACCGACGTGATGGATGGTGACGACATGGGGGTGATCGATCCGTGCCACGGCCCGGCTCTCCCGGAGAAAGCGCTCGCGGGAGGTCGGCTCGATCGCCTTGGCGGGAAGCATCACCTTGATTGCCACGTCGCGGTCGAGTCGTTCATCGTGGGCCAGCCACACTCGCCCCATCCCCCCGCTGCCGAGGAGACGGACAACGCGGTGGCCTCCGATCGTCCGCGGGGCCAGCGGTTCCTCGGCCGCGACGCGGATGACGACGTTGTCGGACTCACCGTGGGCCATGCCCCCCCTCTCCAGCATGACCGTCTCCGCCTCGCGGACAACATGCTCGCCGGTATCCTCCGAGGTGGTGCGGACCACGAAGGTGCAAAACGAATCCCCCCGGAGCATGCAGGAGGTTTCCTCGATCTCCACCACCTCGCCGTAGTGGCGGGCCATGCCGCGGATCAGCCCCTGGGCCAGCCGGCACAACCGTCGTGCGGAGGTGTAAATGAGATGGAGCTCGTGGGGATCGTGGCGGATCGTCTCGAGAACCGGTGGCTTGGCACCGGGATTTTTCGTCCGCACCAGCGCGTGGATGATCCCCTCGGTTTGCTCGATGAGATCGAGCAGGGTCCACGCGGGATCGACGGCCGTGCCGGCCACCTTGAGGAGGTGGGGGGCGAGAAACTCGCCGAATCGCTCGACGACCACAGGGAGGCTCTCGCGCGTGGCGTCGGCGATCGTCCCCAGCATGGCGACGGCGGCCTCGTCCGGATAGACGCCGGAGGG
>CAJAYZ010000731.1 GCA_903949225.1 uncultured Planctomycetaceae bacterium | reverse complement strand
CGCAGGGCAACGAAATCTTCCGGGCGCTCGAAGGAGGGAAAGTCGAAGCCGCTGACGGTGTCGACGAGGTCGACCGCTGCCCCCAGGCCCCACTCGAGGTCGGCGACGAGATCCCGCACCGCCGCTTGGGCGGGCCAGGCATGAAAGCCGCCGACGGCGACGTTGACCGGATGAACGGCCCGTCCCCCCACCACCTCCATGATCCGGTTCCCCAGACCTTTGAGGCGGAAGCCCGCCTCGACGAGCTGCGGATGATCGACCGCCATCGCAAACCCACTCTCGTAGCCGAGGAAGTCGGGAGCATGAAGGAGATGAACATGGAGCGCGTGGCTCTGGATCCACTCGCCGCAGTAGAGGAGGCGGCGGAGGTCGGCGACCCCGGCCGGCGGCTCGATGTCGAGCGCCGTCTCGAGCGCCCGGCAGGCCGTCATCTGATAGGCGACCGGACAGATCCCGCAGATCCGGGCGACGAGGTCGGGCACCTCGTGGATGGCACGACCGACGAGGAGCTTCTCGAAAAACCGGGGTGGCTCGTAGATGTTGAACTCGACGATCTCGATGCCCTGCTCATTGACGCGGAGGCGCAGCGCGCCCTCCCCCTCAACCCGGGCCAGCGATTTCACGGTGAACGACCGCGATTCGCTCATGGCCTGGCCTCCTCGGCGCCAGGGGCAGCCGCGAGCCGGTCCGCTTCGGCCCGGAACGGCGGCGCCCAGGCATTGATCCCATGGACGAGCCGGTGGAGATCGTCGCGCGGCACCCCAGCGGCTTCGTAGTGGAGGTTGAGGCTGACGAGGTTGGGCGTGTCGCTCGGCCCGAAGCAGCCGAAGCAGCCGCGGCCGTGGGCGGGGCAGATCGCTCGGCAGCCGGCCTGCGTCACCGGCCCCAGGCAGGGAACCCCGCGGGCCACCGCCACGCACACGACTCCCTCCGCCTTGCACTCGGCGCAGACGCTCGTCGACGGGACGCGCGGCTTCCGCCCCACGATCAGGGCGGTGAGGATCTCGACGAGCTGGCCGGTGTCGATCGGACAGCCGCGGAGTTCGAAGTCGACCGGCACGTGCTCGGCAATCGCCGTGCTCGTGGCGAGCGTGCTGATGAAGGCCGGCGAGGCGTAGACGGCCGCCACAAACTCGTCGATCTTCCCCCAGTTGCGCAAGCTCTGAATGCCCCCGGACGTGGCGCAGGCTCCGATCGTGACAAGCGTCCGGCATTCGCGGCGAATCTCCCGGATCCGCTCGGCATCGTGCGCCGTCGTCACCGATCCCTCGACGAAGCCGATGTCGTAGGGACCGGGCTCGACGGCCCGGCTCGCCTCGAGGAAGTGGACGAAGTCGACCTTCGCAAGCAGCTCCGGATGCTTGCCGATGGCGGCGAGAAACTGGAGCTGGCAGCCGTCGCAGGAAGCGAACTTGTAGACCGCGACGCGCGGCCGGCGGGCGTGGGCCGGTGCGGCGACGGCGATCTCGGCGGAGAGGGGATTGGTCATCGGGCAGGGCCTTCGGGAACGATCGACGCTCCGATCACCATCACAGGCAGCGCACGCTCAACAGCTTCTCGATCCGGTCGTAGCGGAACACCGGGCCATCGAGGCAGACAAAAAAGGGCCCGAACTGGCACAGCCCACACTGGCCGACCGCACAGCTCATGTTTCGTTCGAGCGACATCCACACCGCTTCGGGGCCGAGGCCACGCTTCGCAGCGCTCTTCGCCACGCCCGCCATCATCGGATCGGGGCCGCAGCAGAGGATCCCACTTTTCACCTGGTCGAGCGGAAGCTTCGCAAGAAGATCAGTCACGAGCCCCACCGCTCCCGTCCATCCGGCTTCCGGGGCGTCGACCGTGCATTCGACATCGATCCCCGCCTCCCGCCAGGCAGCGTACTCGCTCGGGTAGAGGAGGCCCGACGGAGTCTTCGCGCCATGGAGAATCGTCACTCGCCCAAACCGGTCGCGGTGGCGGGCGACGTCGAGAATCGCCGCCCGCTGCGAGGCGAGGCCGAGGCCACCGGCCACGAAGATCAGGTCGCCGCCGGCGAGATCCCCGAGTGGCCACGGCTTCCCGTAGGGCCCGCGGAGAAAGATCCGGTCGCCGACGACGAGCCTCGCCAGGGCGTCGGTGACATTCCCCACCGCCCGGACGGTGTGGGTGAGGAGATCTGGGGTCGCCGGGTCGGAGCTGATCGAGATCGCCGCCTCGCCGATGCCGGGGAGGTAGAGCATGTTGAACTGCCCCGGCGCGAAGGCGTAGCGGGCGCGGACGGCCGCGTCGACGATGCTCAGGTCGTAGCTGCGGACGCCGGGCGTCTCGTTGCGGATGGCGACGATGCTCCCAGCGTGGGTCTGCCAGGGGTCGGCCGACAGCGTGGTCGGGCCGGGGCGGCGGGGGGTGAGGGGGGGGGGATTCAT
>CAJAYZ010000730.1 GCA_903949225.1 uncultured Planctomycetaceae bacterium | reverse complement strand
CGCTCGCCGCTGGCCTTCGTTGACCGGCTTCCTCCACTTGCCCTCCCCACCGATGCCCCCGAGCAGGCCCGGCGGATGGCGCTTGCCGACTGGATCGTCCACCCGGCCAATCCGCTCGCCGCCCGTGTGATCGCCAACCGGGTGTGGCAGTGGCACTTCGGCACCGGCCTTGTCGAGACATCGAGCGACTTCGGACGATCGGGCGCCTCCCCGAGCCATCCGGAGTTGCTCGACTGGCTCGCTGCGGAGCTTGTCGCGCACGGCTGGTCGCTCAAATCGCTCCACCGCTCGATCGTCCTCTCCGCCACCTACCGGCAGGGGGATGCGGCCACGGCCGAGGGGCTCGCCAAGGACTCGGGCAACCGGCTTCTGTGGCGCTATCCATCGCGCCGCCTCGAGGCGGAGGGGATCCGCGATTCGATGCTCGCCGTGAGCGGGCTGCTCGACCCCTCGATGGGGGGCCGAGGCTTCGATCTCTTCCGTTCGCGTGGCGGCCTCGACGGCTTCCCGCCGGTGGAGACGTTTACTGGCGACGGGCTGAAGCGGATGATCTACGCCCACAAGGTGCGGATGGAGAAGGAGAGCGTGTTTGGCGCCTTCGACTGCCCCGACGCCGGCCAGACGATGGCCCGCCGCCGCCAGTCGACGACGCCGATCCAGGCCCTCAACCTCATCAACAGCCCGTTCACGATCCAGGTCGCCGAGGCCTTTGCCGCGCGCGTCGAACGGGACACGGCGACCGGGGACGGCGACGGAATCGAGCGCCAGGCGACTCAAGCGGTGCGCCTCGCCCTCGGGCGCGAGCCGACAGGAGAGGAGCTTGCCGACGCTGTGGCGCTGATCCGCGATCACTCCCTCGTGGCCCTCTGTCGCCTCCTTCTCAACACCGGCGACTTCGTCACCCTTCCCTGATTGCCCCGCCACCAGGTCTCACCATGGAATCCTTCCCGCGACTCTCCGCCGCCGGTGCGAGCCTCCTCGATCGCCGTGGCTTCCTCGGTCACGCCGCCACGGCGGCCGGGGGAATGGCGCTTCTCGATCTCCTCGCCCGCGATGGCCTCGCCGGGGATGGCCCTGTCGCGGAGAGTGGCCCGATTCTTCCGGTGATCGATCCATCCCGGCCCTACGCACCGCGGCCTCCTCATTTCCCGGCCCGGGCGAAGCGGCTCCTCGTGATCTTCTGCGCCGGCGCCGTCAGCCAGCTCGAGACCTGGGACTGGAAGCCGGAGCTTGTGAAATACGACGACAAGCCGCTCCCCGGCGGGCCGGCGGTAACTTTCCAGGGGCCGGCCGGGAATCTCGCCCGCCCGCAGTACGACTTCAAGCCGCGCGGCCAGACGGGGAAGATGGTTTCGGAGATGATCCCCCATCTTGCCGGCCTCACCGACGACATCGCCTTCGTCCATTCGCTCACCAGCCGGACGAACACCCACGGGCCCGCCGAAAACTTCCTCTCCACCGGCTTTGCCGCCGACGGCTTCCCCAGCCTCGGCGCCTGGACGACCTACGCCCTGGGGAGCGAGTGCGCCGATCTCCCCGCCTTCATCGCCATCCCCGACCCGCGTGGGATTCCGCAGGCCAGCGGCAACAACTGGGGCCCGGGCTTTCTCCCCGCCGAGTTTCAGGGGACGACGCTCTCCGCATCGGCCCCCGTCCGCCATCTCGCCCCCCCCGCCTCGGTGACGGCCGGCGCCGATGCGGCGACGCGTGCGGCACTGGCCCGTTGGCAGAAGCGCCGGCTGGCCGAGACACCGGCCGACGGCGCGCTGGCTGCCCGGATCGCCAGCTACGAGCTGGCCGCACGGATGCAGCTCGCCGTGCCCGGCGTGGCCGATCTCTCCACCGAGACCGCCGCGACGCTGCGGGCCTACGGCGCCGACGACGAGTCGCAGCCGTTGAAGGCGGCCTTCGGCCGCAACTGCATCCTCGCCCGACGGCTTCTCGAGAAGGGGGTGCGGTTCGTGCAGCTCTTCAACGGAGCCTACGCCAGTGGCGGTGAGCTCAACTGGGACGGCCACTCGAAGCTCCGCGAACAGTACGACCGCCATGCCTCGATCCTCGACCAGCCCGCCGCCGCCCTGATCCGCGATCTCCGGGCCCGCGGCATGCTCGACGACACGCTCGTCGTCTGGTGCACCGAGTTTGGCCGCATGCCCTTCTTCCAAAAGGGGGCCAAGGGGCGCGATCACAACCCCGACGGCTTCACCTGCTGGCTGACCGGCGCCGGCGTGAAGCCTGGGGTGAGCCACGGCGCCACCGACGATCTCGGCGTGAAGGCTGTGAGCGACATCCATCCGCTCTACGACTTCAACGCCACGATCCTTCACCTCCTCGGCCTCGATCACCACCGGCTCTCGTTTCGCCACAACGGCATCGACCGGCGTCTGACGGACGTTCACGGCAGGGTGATCCGCGAAGTCCTCGCCTGATCGGCCGCACGTCGAGAGCCGGAAAGAAAAAAGCACGCGTCTTTTCGACGCGTGCTTTTCTCATTGCAAAGGGAGCCAGAGCTTCGACGGTTGTCGACTCAGGTCGGCTCGACAGACGGCGGGCTTCCCGGACCGGCGGGAGCCGGAGCAGGCGCCGGCGGCGCCCCCGGAGGTGCGCCGGGCGTCCCGCCCGGCGATTGCTCCGCCTGGTCCACCGAAGCGGGCAAAGCCGGCTGGTACCTGTACGACCTCACCACCGGCAAAATCCTGG
>CAJAYZ010000729.1 GCA_903949225.1 uncultured Planctomycetaceae bacterium | reverse complement strand
GGGTCGTGATCGACTGGATCGCCGACTACTGGGCGTCGCTGCCGGCTCAACGCGTGCTTTCCGACGTCGAGCCTGGGGAGATCGCGGCCCGGCTTCCCGCCGCGGCGCCAGAGTCGCCTGAGTCGCTCGCGGCGGTGCTCGGCGATCTCGAGCGAATCATCGTTCCGGGGCTGACGCACTGGCAGCATCCGGGGTTCTTTGCCTACTTCCCGGCCAATGCCTCCGGTCCTTCGATCCTCGGCGAATTGCTCAGCGCCGGCCTCGGGATCCAGGGGATGCTGTGGACGACGTCGCCGGCGGCGACCGAGCTCGAGGGGATCGTCGTCGACTGGCTCCGCCAGCTCCTCGGCCTTCCCGATCGCTTCCGGCTCGGTGGCGATGGCGGCGGGATGATCCAAGACTCCGCCTCGAGCGGGCTGCTCTGTTGCCTGGTGGCAGCACGCGAGCGCGCGGCGGCCGTCGGCGCCGGACAGGGCGTGGTCTACGCCAGCGCCGATGCCCATTCGAGTGTCGTGAAGGGGGCAAAGATCGCCGGCTTTCCCCCTGCGGCGATCCGCCGGATCGACACCGACAGCGCCGGCCGGCTCCGCCCCGATCTCCTCGAGGCCGCGATCCGCGACGATGCGGCCGGGGGCCGAGTCCCCTGCTTCGTCGTGGCCACCGTGGGCACGACCGCACGGGGGGCGATCGACCCGGTGGCGGCCATTGGCACGATCGCCCGCCAACACGGCGCTTGGCTCCATGTCGATGCCGCCTGGGCCGGGACGGCCGCGATCTGTCCGGAGCTTCGCCCGATGATCGTCGACGGCGCCGAGCTCGCCGACAGTTGGGGCACCAACCCGCACAAGTCGATGCTCGTCAACTTCGACTGTCACTGCCTCTGGATCGCCTCACGGCACACCCTCGCCACCGCCCTGACGACGAAGCCCGACTACCTCCGGACGGCCGTCGGCGATGCCGGGGCCGTGGTCGACTACAGCGACTGGCAGGTGCCACTCGGCCGCCGGTTTCGGGCCCTCAAACTCTGGATGGTCTTACGGATGATCGGTGCGGAGTCACTTCGGCAGCGGGTCCGCGATCAGGTCGCCTGGACGGCGGAGTTCGCCGATCTCGTGGCGGCTGATCCGGCCTTCGAGATCCTCTCGCCCCCCAGCCTGGCCCTGGTCACCTTCGCCCTCCGGGCGGGCGATGAGGCGACCGCCGAACTGCTCGCCCGGGTGAATCTCGCCGGCTCGGTGTTTCTCAGCCACGCCCGGGTCAGCGGTCGCTACGCCATCCGCCTGGCGGTCGGCGGCACGCTCACCAGCCGGGCCGACGTTCTCAGCGCCTGGGGGGTGATCGCCGCCGCTGCGGGGGAATCCGGTGCTCGTGTCGAAGGCGCGGGGGTGTCCGGCTGAGGAGCGGTGAGAGGCCGATCGGAGGGGCAGCCCCACTTTCCCAGATTTCCAAGGACGGGGAACTCTGGGGAATGTCTCCTGTCCCCGCCAACTGTCACGATCCTTTTCGACCGTTTTTTCGATAAGGAGGCTGTCGTAATCCCGACGCCGAACATTCTCCGACCGGCCCCGTACTATTTGGTGCGACCGGTGTCGGCAGGGCTTTTCCAGGGCTGCCGGGCGGACGAGGAGCATCAACATCATGGCTCGAAAAGACGCACTTGTGAACCTTCGGGCGATTCTCGTCCGCCGTCGTGACGCCCTGCGCAGCGCGCTGGCAGGCGACCTTTCTCTCCTCCGGGAACTGCACGGGGAGACGACGGGGGACGTGGTCGATGCCGCGCTCGATACCGCCCAGGACGAGATCAGCTCGCAGCTGGCCGAGGTCGAGAGCCGCGAACTCGCCCACATCGAGAACGCGCTGGTGCGGATGAAGGCCGGTGAGTATGGGGTCTGCGAGGTCTGTTCGAAGAAGATCCCGATGGCCCGGCTCGACGCCCTCCCGTACGCCACGATGTGCATCGAGTGCCAGCGCGAGATCGAGCGCCATGGCGGGATGGCTTCCTCTCGTGATGCCTACGAAGACTCCTCCGCCGACCTCGAAATCGACGTTTCCTGATCCTCTTCCCTCCGTCGGCCGCGGGCTCAAGCCCCGCGCGCCCGGCGTTTCTGGGGGGAGGCAAGGGTGGTCCCTGTCGGCCTCCCCGGCAGGCGCGTGACGGGACTCGGTCGGCGGTATGATGTCGCGGTCTCGCGTCCGCCTCCGAGAGCGTCACATCCATGGGCCAGACACCACCGTCCTCCCGTTCCGTGTTCCCGCGCTCCGGCTGTGGGCAGGGGGTGCTGCTCCTCACGCTCCTGCTCCTCGTGGTGGTCCAAGCCTCCGCCGACGAGCCCCCTGCCCTGCAACCGATCGCCCCAAGGGTGGCCGGTGAATCCGAGGGCAGCGGACGGATCGCGGCGGATGCGGCGGGCAGGGTCGATCCGGCTCGTTCGTCCCGGCTCTCCCCTGAGGAGCGTGATCGTCTCTACGCGCAGATCGAGCGAGATGCGGAGGAGCTCGAGCGTCAGGGGGCGCAGCTCCGTCGGCTGACGGTGCTCCTGCGGCCGTGCGTCGTCCACATCGATGCCCGCAAGCCTGCCCAGAAGTCGACCCGCGGAGCCAAATCGGGGGACGAGGACGAGGCCGGATCAGGGGTCATCGCCCGCGTCGCCGACCGGCTCGTCGTGATCACCAATCGGCATGTCGTTCATGGTGCCGAGCTCGACAACATCGTCATCCGTCTCGACGACGGTCGTGAGCTGCGGCCGCTGCGGATGTGGACCGATCCGGCCACCGACATTGCCGTTCTGACGATCGCCGGCACCGATCTGGTTTCCGCCCGGCTCGCCGAACGGGATGCCGTTCAGATCGGCGACACCGTTCTGGCAATCGGCAGCCCGTTCGGGCTGTCGCATTCGGTGACCCTCGGCATCGTGTCGGCGAAGGGGCGCCGCGATCTCGAACTCGGTGACGAAGGGGTGAAGTTCCAGGACTTCATCCAGACCGACGCCGCCATCAATCCTGGCAACAGTGGAGGGCCACTGGTGAATCTCCGCGGCGAGGTGGTCGGCCTCAACACGGCGATCGCGAGCAACTCCGGCGGCAGCGAGGGGATTGGGTTCGCCATCCCGGTGTCGATGGTGATGTTCGTGGCCCGGCAGCTCGTGGAGAACGGAGCCGTCGCCCGGGCCTATCTCGGCGTCACGCTCGACAGGACGTTCACTCAGAGGACGGCGGAGCGCCTGGGGATGGTGCGGGCGGTGGGGGCAAGGGTCTCGGGGGTGACGAAGGGCTCGCCCGCCGATTCAGCGGGGATCCAGCCGGACGACGTGATTCTCGAGTTCGACGGCCAGCCGATCGACGACGACGACCACCTCGTCAGCCTCGTCAGCGTCACCCCCACCAACCGCAACGTGTCGTTGGGGGTTTTCCGCGGTCGCCAGCGGATCGAGCTCCAGATGCCCGTGGCCAGCCGCGAGCAGTTTGAACCCCGCTGACGAGAGGGAGATACCGATGGGGGGGATGACGGCCAACGTGCTCGGGTGGCTCAAGGGGATCACCCCCGGGTCGCGTTCGCTCCTCGACGCCTCGGCGCGACGGATCGTCACCGAGGTCGAGGGTTTGTCGGCCGAGATGGCAGGCTTGAGTGATGCGGCCCTGCGGCGCACGGCACGCTCGCTGTCGTACCGGGCCAAGGCGGGCGAGCCGATCGAGTCGCTGATGGTGGAGAGCTTCGCGGCAACGCGGGAGGCCGGCCGTCGTGCCAACGGCATGCGGCATTACGACGTCCAACTCCTGGCCGGGGTGGCGCTGGTGCGTGGGGCGATCGTCGAGATGCAGACCGGCGAGGGGAAGACACTCGTTGCCACCCTCCCGCTGGCGCTCTATGCCCTGTGCGGCAAAGGGGCCCAT
>CAJAYZ010000728.1 GCA_903949225.1 uncultured Planctomycetaceae bacterium | reverse complement strand
TCGTCGAGAGTGGCCGACGTCGGTGTCAGGTGCGGCGAGTGCACGCCCCGGATTCCACTCTACAAGTCTTGTCCCGCGGGCTCAAGCGGTGGGACAAGACCTAGCGGATTCCCGTACGGAGGAGTGCCGCTTGCGGTTCGCCTCGTTTAAAATCACCGCTGGTTTGGAGGGCTCACTGCGGCGGAAACAGGTTTTCGGAGGCGATATGCGTGTACCCCGTATGGCGACTCGTTGTGCGGCCTTGGTGCTCGCCGGCCTGGCGGTGGGCTGCCCGGGAGAGTGCCGGGCGGAGATCGTCATCCCCCCTCTGGAGGAGGCATCAGCCCTGCGGGCCGAAGGTCGATTCGACGAGGCGCTCGACACCTTGCGAACCGAGAGCCGCGCGATCAAGGCGGCCGATGGCGAAGACGCGGCCGGCCTGCTTCCCATCAACGACCTCGCCGCGGAGATCCTCATCGACAGGGGCGATCTGACGACAGCGGCGGCGTTGCTCGAGAAGACGATCCTCGCTCGCGAGCAACTCATCGCCGCCGGTGGTGCCGAGCAGGCCGTCGCCCTCGGCTCATCATTTCTCTCGCGGGCGCGGCTCGAGACCACTGCGAAGCGGATGCCGGCGGCGCTGACGGCGGCGCAGCGGGCCCTGCTGATCCTTGACGGCGCATCGCCGCGCGATGACGCCGCCCTCGCTCGCGCACAAACGGCCTTGCAGACGGCGACCGACGAGCTCGACGAGATGGTGGGGGCCGGCTCCGATGCCAGCGTCGAGACCCGGAACGAGGTCGCCGCCGTGCTCACCTCGCTGGGCATGATCCAGGAGGCGATCGCGCAGCGGCACAAAATCCTGGCCGGGCTGATGGAGCAGGGGGAGGGCGATGCGACCGCCGTCCTCCAGGCGACCGAGCGGGTCAGCCGGTTGATGATGGTCAACGGGCGTGCCGAGGAGGCGATACCGGTCGTCGAGATGACGCTGCCCAGTCTGGGCGCGGTGACCACGCCGCAGGCCATCGCCGCTCAACGCTTGCTCGGAGAGTTGTATCTGGCCACCGGCAAACTGGCCCTGGCCGAAGCGACGTTCGCGGACGTTCTCGAAGCCGTGCAGAAAGACGCCAAGCCCTCCCCCTTCGTGCTCGCTTCTGACCGTCTGCGCAGCCTTCTGGTCGCGCTCCGGCAAGGAACCGTGAATCGCCTTCCCGACTGGTTCGACGCCGCGCAGAGACTCCTGGTCCGGCCGGGAGCGGGGGACATGGCGGTGGCCATGCCTGGGCTCGTGCTCGCCGCCACGGTGAAGCAGGAGATGGGCGATCTGGCCGGGGCGGCCGAACTCCTGGGGCGGGGTCTGACCCTGGCCAACGCCATGAAGCCTCCCGATGGCGGCTTGATCGCCGAGTTTTCGGGCCGGCTGGCTGCGGTACAGATCGCCGCAGGAAAAGCGGCCATTGCCCGCAAGACCGCGACGCCTGCCCTGCCGGCAGCGGAACGCTCCGTGGGCCCGGGGAGCGCGGAGGTCGGTTTTCTCAGGATGGCGCTGGCCGACGCGCTGGCACGAAGCGAGACGAAGAGCGAGACGCAGACTGGAACGCAGACTGGAACGCAGACTGGAACGCAGACTGGAACGCAGAGCGAGGCGGTCGCCCTCGTGACCACGGCTTGCCGCCGCGGCCTCCCCCGACCAGACGACTCATGGGAGGCGATGGCGACCGAAATTTGCGACCGGCTGGCCGCCGACGACAACGCGTGTGAGCTGCGGGAGAAGTATCTCGCGGCTCGCGCGCGGCAGTTCGGTGCCAATCATCCGCACGTCGTCTCGGCCTGCGGCCTGTTTGGCGCTGCCCGACTGGCCGCCGGCGACTGGACTGCCGCTGCCGACTTCTTCCAGCGGGCCTTGGACCTCGATTCGAACGACGGGAGTCCCGAGACGGCGGCGAACCTCGTGCTCCTGGCTCGTGCCTGCCAAGCGGCAGGCGAGCCGACCCGAGCGCTGCAGACGGCCCAGCGGGGGCTCGCAGCTTGGGAGAAGGTGGCCGGAGCCGACCACCCCGGCACGCTCGACGCCGCCGATGCGCTCCTGAGCGCGAAGCTGCAGGCCGGCGATGCCGAGGGGGTCACGGAACTCCTCGAACGGCTCTGCGCCACCGATGTGATCGACGATCCTTCCCGGCGCGCAGCCCACCTCGTCAGGCTGGCCGATCTCACGGTGGCTCAGGACAAGCGCCGGTCCCAGGATCTTCTCCGCAAGGCTTTTCAGCTTCCCTGCTGGCAGGATGGATTCGAGGGCGGCGCCGCTCCCACCCAACGGCTCGCATTCACCGCCGCACTCGCGGCCCATGCCGCGACTGCAGCCGGGGATGCGACCACGGCAACACAGATGCTGCAGCGTGCCCGACGGCTCGTGATCGAATCGGAGGATTCGACCGCTCTCCTGGAACGGATCGAACGCGTCGCTGCCCGCGGCGGCCGCCCCTGATTCCCCGTAGAAAAAGTCATCCATGACTTCACCGGCTGCGGGGCAGCCGGTGAAGTCAGTCCACTTGGAAAACCTCCGGTTTTCTCGAGTGCCGCGCACTCGCGACCGCCTCGTGCGGTCGGGTCGGCACTTGATCCACAGCCTGCTAACGGCGGCCGGGCGTTGTCAGGGCGCCACAAGGTCGCTCGAGGCCGCGGCCGCATTCAGCGTTCGCCGCATCCGTCGGGCGGCTGCATTTGCGGCTTCAACGCCGGGAAGTTTCGCCCCCGCCTGGGCGAGATCCTCGCCCACCAGCTTCTGCAGGGAAAGCAGTTGCGGTCGCAGGGGGTGATCATCTGGCACGGGCAGGTCCGCCGCACGGGCGAGAATCGCTGATGCTGCGACGATCGTCTGCCGGCCCTGCGCCGGATCTCCTTTCTCGACATGGCCCCGCGCCTCGGCAAGCATGGCATCGACGCAGAGGACGAGTGGCCGAAACAGATCCGGATGGGATTTCGGCTGCGGAAGCTTGCGCAGCGTTGCGATCTTCTCAAGATATTCCGCTGCCTGCATGAAGCGCTGGCGGCTGCCCGACGGATCGCCGGCGGCCAGCAGAACCTCCCCTTCGCGGATTCGCAGTTCGGACTGAATGAGGAGGATCTCGACGGTCTGATCCGGCTTGAGAGTCGCCGTGCCGCCGGGGGCTGCTGCGGCGATCGCCTCGTCGAGCGCGGCGGAGGCATCTGCCATTTGGCGGCGCGACTCAGCTAGCCATTCGCCCGCCGTGCGGCCTGGTGCTGCCTCCGCCGCGGTGTTCGCAGCAGATCGCGGATCGCCCCAGGGCAGCCGGCTCAGTTCCAACGACCTGATCCCGGCGACGAGTGAGAGCGGAAAGCGGCTGGCAAAGGCCCGGTTGCGGGGCGAGGCGAGTACGGCGGGGGCCGCTTTGTCGAGGCGCTCCTCGAGGGACTTCCGAGCTTCGCTGTCGGACTTCGCGAGGCCGTCGAGATCATCGAGCCAGTCTGCGACCTGCTTGCGGAATGCCTCTTCTTCGACCGGCGATCGCGCGGCTGCGGCTGCCGACGGGAGATTCGCCAGCCGCAGGCGCTCGAGGATTACGAGCATCCGCAGAAGGAGAAGCTCCACGAGGTCGACCTCGAGCGGCACGAGCAAGTTTGCGACCTTGGCATTCGCACCGCGGGCCTCGGCCGCCAGGAGCCTTTTCAACTCGGGGTCGCGCGGGACGCGGCGCGCCTGCTCGAAGGTCGCGGCCGCGGCATCGAGCCGGCCGAGGCGAAACTCGGCAAGCCCCTGGCGCATGAGGGCCCGAAAAAAGCCGATCGACTGCGCGACGAAATCCGGGTCACGCCGCTTGGGCTTCAAGGCCGTCGCGATCTCGTCGGCGGCCGTCGCGGCCAGCTCGTAGTCTCCGGCCCGGAGCAGGCTTTCGAGGCCGGCCCAGTCGGGCGTTTTTGCGGTCGTCTCGGCCGGCTCGACTGCCTGGCACACGGGGCCGCCAAGCGCGATACAGGCGCCCAACAGCACGGCGTGCGGACGAAAACGCAGCAGCCAGAGCATGTGAGGAGTCCTCGGTGGGGATTCGTTC
>CAJAYZ010000727.1 GCA_903949225.1 uncultured Planctomycetaceae bacterium | reverse complement strand
GGTCGACGTTTTGGGGGCTGCCATCGCGTGTGAGACGACGAGACGAACCTCGTCGTCGGCGAGCCTTTCGGCCAGGGCCATTCGCGTTGCGGCCTGAAGCGACTTTCGCGGCATCCGAAATCCAAAATCACGGGGCCGCTTAGCAAAAATGTGACCGCCACCACGACGCGTCCCGCTTCGCCGACCACCAGCACGGGCATTACCCGTACCCTTCTGGCGATAGAGCTTCTTCGTCGAGCCAGCGACTTCACCCCGCGACTTTGTGCGGTGCGTGCCCTGACGGAGATTCGCCTGGTACATCACCACGGCGTCGTGAAGGAGCTGCTTGTTGACCGAGGGAGCAAGCTCCGCGGGGTCGATTTCGTACGTTCCGACCTGCTTACCGCTCAGGTCATACACGGCGAGATTCACTTCGCACCTGCCTTCTTCTTGGAAACCGGCGCACCGGGACCGGCTACCTTCTTGATCAAATTCGTCTGCTGGACGACCACCATCGCCCCGTTTGGACCGGGAACCGCTCCTCGCACGAGCAGGAGGTGATTCTCCTTGTCAACACGGACGACCTTGAGGTTCCGCATGGTGGACCGCTCGTTCCCGAAGCGCCCTGCCATCCGCTTGCCCTTGAAGACACGAGCCGGCGAGGTGTTCATGCTCGTACCGCCTTGGTGGCGGTGAACTTTTTTCACACCGTGGGACGCCCGCTGCCCCTTGAAGCCGTGCCGCTTCATGACGCCGGCAGTGCCACGCCCCTTGGTGGTGCCAGTCACATCAACGCGAGCGACACCCTCAAAGACCTCGACGGAGAGATCCTGACCGACCTCAATCCCCTCGGCAGTCCCGCGAAACTCACGCACAAAACGCTTCGGCTCACACCCGGGCTTGGGTAGCGAAACGACTCCGGCTTCGGCCTTTCGCTGACTACGCTTGCTCTCCAGATCGGCAACCTGCCCCCGGACCGATCGACTGGCCAACCGACGAGGCTTATCGAGAAAGCCCACTTGCAGGGCCGAGTAGCCATCACGCTCGAGCGAGCGGAGACGAAGAACTTTACAAGGCCCAGCCTCGATGACCGTTACCGGCACCACCGTGCCGTCGGCGTCGAACACCTGAGTCATGCCCACCTTGCGCCCGATCAACCCCTTGCGGGCCGGACGCTCAGCCCTGGCACGCGCTCCACCCCTGAAGCCCTTAGCCCCAGCAGAAGCAATGCCACCGGTCGTTTCTTGAGCAGCCATGTTGTACGCCGTCGAAGCTCCCCACCCCCCCGCTAAGGGAAGCCGAGGCTACTTCTGGATCACGCTCGAAGCCGCTGGCTGCAGGAGCACCCGATCACACTATCCCTTTCGGAGATAGCACACCGAGCCTTACCCACAACGCCTTCCAAGCATGCCGTGTCGGACGCTCCTGAAAGTGTTGAAAAAACCCACTAAAAACCACCGCCGCGAACCATGACGGCACCCCGTCACGCCCGCGACGTCTATCTCGATGAAGCCTTAATTTTGATGTCGACGCCCGCCGGCAAGCTCAACTTGTTGAGCGCCTCGATTGTCTTGGCCGTCGCCTGCACAATATCAATCACACGCTTGTGCGTGCGGATCTCGTACTGCTGCCGTGCCTTCTTGTCGATGTGCGGACTGGAGAGAACGGTATATCGCTCGATCCTGGTCGGAAGCGGAATTGGGCCATGGACCTCAGAGTTGGTTCGCTTCGCGGTATCGACGATTTCAGCAGCGCTCTGATCGAGCACGCTGTGGTCGTAGGCTTCCATGCGAATGCGGATGATTTCTTGGGTTGGCCCTGCCACGGCTTACTCCACTGATACTGGCCTATCGAACCTGAGACACCGCGCGAAAGCACCAAACTCAACCAGCCCGCCAACCGCCGGACTGAGCCTGCCGGCGGGCCTCAACCCTGCCCTACAGACCACAGCCAAGCCAATCGGACAAAAAAACCAAACAAATCGACCAAAACCCACCAACCTGCTCTCCACGACGCCCTCAGCGCCCCGACTCGGCCTCTCCCAGGGGGCATTTGAGCCCCGGGAAGCCGGTGGAAACGATGCGATCCCTCCGGATGAACATGGTCGGAAGGACCGGCCGCGACAGCTTCCGGTGGCCATTCAAGGCCACGGGCGTCGCTGTGGGATCGAAGAGGAGAATGTAAGGATGGGCGAGTGCGGTGTCAACACGCCCCCTCCCTCTGGCGTGAGAAAAGGTGCTTTTCCCGCGTTTTTTTGATCGAAAACCTGTTTCGCTCGGAGTTCGCCATGTCGAGGGGCACTGGCCTTTGGCACGCCAGCCCCCTTTTCCAAGGGGATCGACGAAGGTTTTCGCTCGGTTTGTCCCGTTCCAGGAGCCACCCGGCGGCTGCCGGGGAGCAGCCATGCTTGCCATGATTGGGTTGGTTGATGTCGGAAATGCCCGCGGAATCTGCCGAACTCGCGGGGGAAGTCTTCTTTTCACTCGGAGGACACCGTAAAAAAGCCCTCGGGGTACACGGGGCGTCGGCCTCGCCCTCCGGCGGCAGGTTAAATCAGCCGTTTTTATGATGATCGAGCCATCCAGCCGCCCATCCCCTGAGACTTCCGCCATGAAAGCGTTGCTGCTCACGTCCCCTGGGGAACTCACCTTTACGGAAGTTGAAGTGCCGCAACCGGGCCCCGGGGAGGTTCGAATCCGCGTGGCCGCCTGCGGGATCTGTGGGAGCGATGTCCATGGATTCACTGGGTCGACGGGGCGCCGCATCCC
>CAJAYZ010000726.1 GCA_903949225.1 uncultured Planctomycetaceae bacterium | reverse complement strand
AGGGCCCCGATGCCGGGGCAGAAGAGCGTCCAGAACTACATCGCCACGTTGTTGAACGGCGGTACGGAATACTCCTTCAGCGGCTTGGCGATCGCGTTGCCGTCGCGAATCGAGTCGGACACCTTCTGAAAGAGCTTCTCGAACATCATGTTGCCCGAGGTCTCCTTCGTGATGTTGAGGGCCTCGAGGATCGGCACGCCCGAGGCGAGGAGCGTGCCGAGCGTGCGCGACGACCGCGACATGATGTTCTTCTCGACCAGCTGCCCGAAGATCGGGGCCTTGAGGACGAAAAGATCCCAGCCGAATCGGCCGTAGGAGATCATGCAGATCCCCTTGATGATCAACCGGAAGCCGAAGGGGATCGCCGGGATCAAATACCAGTAGTTGACGACCCAGTTGGAGATGTCGATGAGGACCTGCGTCATCGGCGGAAGCGTGCTGCCGAAGTCGTCGAAGATCTTTTTGAACTGCGGCACGATCTTGATCATGATGAAGCAGAGAATGCCGACAGCCACGCTGACGACGACGGCCGGATAGACCATCGCGCCTTTCACCTTCCGCTTCAGCGACTGAGCCCGCTCCATGAACTCCGCCAACCTGCGGAGGATGACTTCGAGCGCACCGCCCGCCTCACCGGCCCGGATCATGTTGGTGTAGAGACGGTCGAAGGCCTTCGGGCTCTTGCTCATCGCCTCCGAGAGCGTCGATCCACCCTCGATCTCGTCGCACACATCCAGGAGGCTGTTTTTCAGCCGCCCCGGCTTCTGCATGTTGGCGAGCACTTTGAGGCTGCGGAGGATCGGCAGGCCGGCGTCTTGGAGGATCGAGAGCTGGCGGGTGAAGAGCGTCAGATCGCGGCTCTTCACGCCGCCGATTGCAAACGTCCGCCCCGGCTTCCGCTTCCCGGCAGCCGCCGCTGCCTGCTGCTGCTTCTGCGCCTTGAGCTTGGTGACCATGTAGCCCATGGCGCGGATCGTTGCCTGGGCTTCGGCCTCCGTCGGAGCCTCCACCTTGTCGCGGATTTCCTTCCCGGTCGCTGCGTCGATCGCTTCAAACTGAAACGTAGGCATGGTCGTGGGCTTCCTGCGAGGAAGGTGTTGGCGTCAGGCGTTTGAGGTCAGGCTGTTTGGAAACCAGCGGAAAAAGAAGCAGGGCTCGGTCGGATCGGAAGGAGCTCGTCAGGCATCGAGGATCGTCTCGCGAATCACCTCCTCCGCGGTCGTCAGGCCGGCAAACACGCTCTCCATGCCGGCGTCGCGGAGGGTCACCATCCCGAACTTCCGCGCCACGATCCGCAGCTCCTCGGTGGAGCAGTTGCGGATGATCATGTCGCGCATCTCGTCGTTCATGAGCATCAGCTCGTAGATCCCCAGCCGCCCCTTGTAGCCGGTGCGGTTGCACTTGTCGCAGCCCTTGCCGCGGAAGATCTTTCGGCCGGCGAGCTGGTCGCTTGTCATCTCGAGATCGGCAAGGAGATCGGCGGAGGGAATGATCTCCTCCTTGCAGAGGGCGCAGATCCGGCGGACGAGCCGCTGGGCAAGGATCGCCTCGACCGTCGCCGTGATCAGAAACGGCGGCACCCCCATGTCGCGGAGGCGCGTGATCGTGGAGGGAGCGTCGTTGGTGTGAAGCGTGCTGAACACCATGTGGCCGGTGAGCGAGGCCTGAACGGCGATCTCGGCGGTCTCGGTGTCGCGGATCTCGCCGACGAGGATCCGGTCGGGATCCTGCCGGAGGATCGAGCGGAGGCAGTGGGCGAAGGTGTTGCCGATTTCGGAATCGATCTGCACCTGGACAATGCCGTCGATGTCGTACTCCACCGGATCCTCGGTGGTGATCAGCTTGTCTTCGATCTCGTTGAGCTCGGAAAGCGCCGAGTAGAGCGTCGTTGTCTTGCCGGAGCCGGTCGGCCCCGTCACCAGCACGATGCCGTTGGGACGCTGCATCACGGTGCGGAAGCTGCGCAGCGTCTCGGCCGGCATCCCGATCTTGTTGAGATCGAGCGAGACGACGCCGCGGTCGAGCACCCGCATGACGACGCTCTCGCCAAACAGCGTGGGAAGGATGCTGACGCGGAGATCGACCGGATGGCCACCGACGTTGAGCTCGATGCGACCGTCCTGCGGGAGGCGGCGCTCGGCGATGTCGAGATTCGCCATCACCTTGATCCGGGTCGTGATCGCAAACGAGAGATGCTTCGGCGGCGGCACCATCTCCTGGAGCACCCCTTCCGCCTTGAGCCGGATGCGAAACTCGCTCTCGAACGGCTCGAAGTGGATGTCGCTGGCGCCGTCGCGGATCGCCAGGAGGAGCACCATGTTGAGGAGCTTGCGAACCGGAGCGCTCTCGGCGAGGGCCTCGACGCTCGTCAGATCGGTGGGGCCTTCGCCGCCGAGGCCGGCTGCCTGCGCCGCCAGCTCCTTGTCGTTTTCCAAACTCTCGACGATCGATTCGACGCTCTCGTTCTCGGCCGAATAAAACTTTTCGATCGCCTTCTGGATCTCCTGCTCCGTGGCCACGACGTTGTGGATGTCGAAGCCGAGAAACGTGCGGAGCTCGTCGGCGATCTGGATCTTCTGCGGCTCCGCCGTCGCCACCGTGAGCCGGTTGCCGGAAAGCTCGACCGGAATCACCCGGTAGAGCTGGGCCATCGGCTCACTGACGAGCTTGAGCACCTCGGGGGGAATCGTCCGGTCGTAGAGCGTGACGAACGTCGTGTTCCACTGCTCGGCGAGCGCCTCGCCGAGCTGATCCTCGCTGAAAAACCCCAGCGACAGCCCCACCTTCCCGATCAGCTCGCCGCCGCGGGCCTGCTGCTCCTCGAGCATCTGCTGGAGCTGGCCCTCGTCGATGAGGCCGAGGTCGATGAAGATCTGTCCGATGCGCTTGAGGGCCATGGTCGTGGTTCCACCGCTGGTGGTCGGGCTGGGATGCGGGGCGGAGTGGGCTTGGAATCTCGTGGTGCGGGCGGGCCTCGGGGCTCAGGTCACATGTCCTTGGCGCGGCGGTTGATGTCTTCCTCGTCGTCAAACACGCCGGACTTCGCCTTGGCGATCCGGGCGGCGAGATCGTCAGGCGCCTGGGCCTTCATCAGCACCGCCTCTTCGGTCACCTTCCCACTCTCCCAGAGGTTGAAGAGATTGTCGTCGAGGAGCACCATGCCGAGCTTGGCACCGGTCTGAATCGCCGAATTGATGCGGAACGTCTTGTTTTCGCGGATCAGATTCCCGATCGCGGGGGTGACGACGAGGATCTCGTAGGCCGCCACACGGCCGCCGCCGATCTTCGGCAGGAGGGCCTGCGAGACAACGCCGATGATCGCCGTCGAGAGCTGCGTGCGAACCTGCTCCTGCTGGTTGGTGGGGAAGGCGTCGATGATCCGGTTGACGGTGCCCTGGGCCCCGGTCGTGTGGAGCGTGCCGAACACGACGTGGCCCGTTTCTGCCGCGGAAATCGCCGCCTCGATCGTCTCCAAGTCGCGGAGCTCGCCGACGAGGATCACGTCGGGATCCTGCCGGAGAGCGCGCCTGAGCGCCTCGGAGAAGCTCGTCACGTCGGAGCCGACCTCGCGCTGGTTGACCGTCGACTTCTTCGACTGGTGATAGAACTCGATCGGATCCTCGATCGTGATGATATGGTGGTCGTGTGTCTCGTTGATGTAGTTGATGAGGCTGGCGAGCGTCGTCGATTTTCCCGACCCGGTCGGCCCCGTCACGAGGAACAGGCCGCGGGGCCGGCAGACCATCTTCTTGCAGACGTCCGGCACGCCGAGCTGCTCGGGCGTGAGCATCTTGTTGGGGATCTGCCGCAGCACCATGGCGATCGTGCCACGCTGCTTGAAGACGCTGACGCGAAACCGGGCCATGTCGCCGAAGGCGAAACCGAAGTCGCAGCCCCCCTTCTCGGCGAGCTCCGCCTGGCAACGCTCCGGCGTGATCGCCTTCATGAGGCCGTTGGTGTCGT
>CAJAYZ010000725.1 GCA_903949225.1 uncultured Planctomycetaceae bacterium | reverse complement strand
GTCGGTGATGGGGGAAGAGGCGATGCTCGCCGGTCTCAAAGACTTCATCGCGAGGTGGCGCAACGGCGTCGAGACTGCCGATGGCCTCGACTTCCCCCTCATCGAGGATCTCCTCGAGAGCCTCCGGCCGCACGCCCCCGATCCGGCCGCGTTTGACGACTACGTCGGCCGGTGGATCCTCGGCAAGGATCTCCCCGATCTCGAAGTTCGCGAAGCGAAGGTCGAGAAGACCGATGCCGGTTACCGGGTGACGGGGATCCTTTCCAACATCGGCACTGGCCGGGCCGCGGTCAAAGTCCGCGTCGAGGGGAAGAAGCCCGAGGAAATGGAGGCGAAGCGGCCGGGGAGCGAGGCAACGGTTGAAGTGACGGCGGAGGCTCCCGGCAGCATCGAGATCGTCACCGACTTCCCCCCGGAGCGGATCGTCGTCGATCCCGAGGTCGAGTTGCTCTTCGCAGGGCGGAAGCGGGCGGAAACGGCACTTGCGGCGCCGTGAGCCTGCGGCTGCTGTTCGCGAGCAGTCAGGGAAACCGCCACTGCTCGTTGAAGAATCCCGCGTCCAAGACTCGATCCGGGGGCAGTTCCTGGGCGGGCCCTGGGGGGACGACCTCCACCACAGCCCAGTCACCCCAGCGGGGAAAGAGCAGGTAGTTGAAGGCCCCGAGATCAGTCCCACGGAAGGTGTGACCGCTGTTGATGACGAGGTAATGATCCGCGCCACCGGAAAGCGGATTCGGGACGATCAAGGCAGGCATGTGGCCCGGAGCGGGGTGGTCATGTCCTCCCAATCGCAGCGTCTCCTTCGTCCACTCCAGTGGAAGCCGAGGCAGCGCTTGAGCCAGCAGCGAGTTGCTGCCCGGGTCGCCAAAGAGAATCAGATTCCGTGACCGGACATCCTCATCGGTCACGGCCGTGTCTTCCTTGATGGGAAGATCACCGCGAAAGTAGCGATCCCATTCCTCGGCGAATCGATCCAAACTGCGGATGGCATGGTCGTGGACGGCTTGATTCCAGGGGATGCCGGTTCCGCGTACGCAGAGGAACGGGGTGGTGAAGGCGTCGTCGATCGGCCCCTGGAGGCCGGGGCGTTTTCCAGGTTTAACCGGCGCTTCGGCGGGGGCGACGCTCCATGTCTGCCGTTGCCGCTGGAAAACCAGCGGGCTGCGTGGGGCCGAGTCGCTCCTGGGAACAGTCACTTCGGTGGCTCCGATCCGGACGGTCTCGACCGTCGGCGGCAGCACGGCAAAGTCGATCGAAAACCGATTGATGTTCAGCGGCTCGGCGATCTCGAGGCTGTTGCCGCGGACACTCGCAACGATCTCCGCCCGGGTGTAATGGCGATCGAGCCCGAGCACCTGCAGCCAATGACAGCGGCCATACTTCAGCGTCCAGGTCACGAACCGCAGTTCCAGCGGGGCATCTTTGAGCCCGCGATCGGCATGTGTGGCGATCCGCCGCATCTGCTCGGCATGCGTGACGGGATCGACGACATGGCCTGTCCCCGGGGAGATGAGGTTGACCATCTCCAGCCCCTCGCGGCGCATCGCTGCTTCCATCAGCACATGGGCCTGGAAGAAGACGTCCTCCCCTCCCATGCAGGCGACCGCCGGCACGACCCCGGCGTTGGCGGCATAGTCAACGGAATCGAGCATGTGGAGCCCGAGTTCCTGGTGCGCCGGCAAGGGGCCGACCTTGATGAACCCGGGGATCGGCGTCTCGGAGAACCGATGGGTGTCGACATACCCGCAGTACGGCCCCAACGCCACGAACCGGTCGGGATGTTTGAGCCCCAGGTGCCACGTTCCCGAGGCGCCCATCGACATGCCGCGGAGGACGATCCGATCGCGGTCGATGCGGTAGCGACGACAGACATCCTCGATGGCCTCGAAAACATCCGTCTCGCCGGACCAGCGGTAGCAGTTCTCGACCCGGCCGAGTGGATGAAGCTCGATGAACGGTGCATCGGGCGGGTCGCCGTCGGCCCCGTCCCCCTCGTCGAACCGAGCCATGACGCGCACCTCGCTCATCCCGACCGGGCGGGTGCTCCCGTGCAACACGACATCGAGTCGCATCGCCTGCTGCGGGTCATGATGTTTCGGCACGATGAGGCCGTAGGGCTGCCGGGAGCCGTCGACCTGCGACACATACCCCAGCACTACTTTGCCGCGCCGGTCTCCCCAGGGGCGTCGCCCCTGCGCCAGCGCCGCCATGCGTTCGGCGCCACGATCAAGGGCCCGCTCGAGTTGCCGCACATCGTCGGCCGAGAACTCACGGTCATGCCGCAGGGCCCAGGCCACCCCCTTGGCGAAGATCGCCGCATCGGCAAGCTCCTCCGGGAGCCCACCCCCGGGGGCGTCGAGGGAGTCGTTCAACGTCCGCAGAGCAGTCTCGAGCGTCTGCCGTCGCTCCGCAGTCAACGGCTGCGGATCTGGCCGCAGACCAGGGGACTGCGCAGGCGACGGCCGCGAAAAAACCAAGCTGGCAACACCAGCCAACGCGATCACCGCGATGGCGAACCACGACCCTCGACGATGAAGACTCATTTCCCTTACCCCCTGAGCCCGAACTTCCCAAATGTACCTCCCCGATGAGAATGGATGGAATCGCAGGCTCAAAACGCACCACGCGCCCAACCCGAGCGCACAGAGGCCACGTTCGTTGACGGGTCGGCGGCAGGCTGACACAATTTTTTCGAGTCGGTCGGTCTCGAAGCGGTTCGGCGACTTGTCATCTGGGACATCCCGGTCGAGAGGACGCTCGTGGTCATCGCCAGCGAGTTCATACGCGTCATGATTACCGGAAGATGGGCCCACTCGACGGTGGTGCTCTTCGGCGACGGGATCGGGAGGAGGGCCGTCTCCGCCACCGAAGACGGCACGGTGCGGGCCGTGAAGGTGGTGCTCGGTGCCTGAAACGCTCGCCCTCCCCGGACCGGTGTGCGTCGTCGGCCTCGGGCTGATGGGAACGGCGATCGCCGGCCGGCTCCTCGACGCCGGCTGCGACGTGCGCGTCTGGAACCGCTCTCCGGCGCGTGCCGACCCCCTGCTCGCACGTGGGGCATGCTGGACCGACGACCCGCTCGGCGAGTGCCAACTCGTGGTCGTGAGCCTTTATGACGGTGCCGCCGTGCGCGCCGTCATGGCGCCCTGGCTCGCCCGTTCGGCTCCGGGACGAGTCGTCGTCGACACCTCGACGGTCGATCCCGCCACGACCGAATCCCTGGCGGGTACGGCACGGGCCCGCGGACTTGCATGGCTCGATGCCCCGATCTCAGGATCGAGCGTGCAGACGGCCCGTGGCGAGGCGACGGTGCTCATCGGCGGCCCGGCGGAGGATGTGGCGGCTCTGGGCGCCCTGTGGGAAATCCTCGGCGGACACTGGCACCATGTCGGCCCGACGGGGAGCGCCTCGCGGATGAAGCTCGTCACGAACCTCGTCCTCGGCCTCAACCGCGCGGCACTCGCCGAAGGGCTCGTGCTCGCGGACGTCCTGGGGATCGACGCCCAGGCCGCCCTCGACGTCCTGCGCGACAGCCCGGCGGCCTCGCGGCAGATGGAGACGAAGGGGCCGAAGATGGTGGCGGGGGACTTCTCGGTGCAGGCCCGGCTCGGGCAGCATCTCAAGGACGTCGACTTGATTCTCGAAGCAGCGGCGGACGCCGGCGTGACGCTCACGCTCGCCACCGCCCACCGCGCCCTCCTCGAAGCCGCAGTGGCCGCGGGCCTCGGCGACCTCGACAACAGCGCGATCATCGGCGCCTACCGGCCACCCGGGCCGCGGCACGGGGGAGGCCACCCGACGTGACCGCTTCTCCCCTCACGCACCGGTCCCGAGTGATGGTGCTCCTAACCGCGATCCTGGCGATGGTCTTCGACGGTGTGGAACTGGGGATGATGCCGATCGCGTCGCTGGCGGTCTCCCGCTCGCTCCTCGGCGCGGACTGGACACCGACATCCGGCGGAGATTGGTTCGCACGCTGGACGGCGGCCCTGATGCTCGGGGCGGCGCTGGGCGGGGTGCTCGTTGGGATGCTCGGCGACCGCGTCGGACGCGCTCGCGCGATGGGGGCGAGTGTCCTCGTATACTCGTTCTTTGCCGGGCTCGGAGCGCGGGCTGGCGATCCTTGGGAGATGCTCCTGTGGCGCTTCCTCGTCGGCATCGGGGTCGGCGGCCTGTGGCCAAACGCGATGGCGCTCGTCGCCGAATGCTGGAGCGGAGCCTCCAAGCCGTTCATCGCGGGGGCAACGAGCGCCAGCCTGAACGCGGGGATTCTCCTCCTGGCCCTCGTGACGCGCTTCTGGAAGGTGGATGCCGAGTCGTGGCGCTGGTTGTTCAGTCTGGCGGCGGCCCCGGCGCTCCTCGGGGTCGCCATCCTCCTCTTCATCCCGGAATCTCCTGTCTGGAGTGCCGCTGCGCGGCGGGTGGAGCGCGCGCCGCTCGCGGTGCTCCTGGGGCCCGGCTTGCGCCGGCGGACGGCCGCGGCGATCGCGGTGGCCGCGGTGCCGATGGTGGGGGCGTGGGCGGCGAGCAAGTGGATGATCCCCTGGGCCGACGCCGTCGCCGGAGCCGTCGACCCCGGCTACAAGTCGGTCACGCAGGGGTGGTGGGCCGCTGGAGCGACGGTCGGGAGCTTCGCCGGCGCTCTCGTCGCTGCGCGCCTCGGCCGTCGAAACGGCTACCTCCTCATGAGTGTGGCCACGGCGGGGCTCACGGTGGCGATGTTCCGTTTCACGGCACCGCTGGAGGCGTCTTTCCTCCCGGTGGTGTTCGCGCAGGGCCTGGTGGCGACGCTGTTCTTCGGATGGCTGGCAGTGTTCCTCCCCACGATCTTCCCCGTCGCCGTGCGTGCCACCGGCAGCGGCCTGGCCTACAACGGTGGCCGCTTCGCGACCGCCGCCGGCGTGCTCGGCGCGGGATGGCTGTTCACGATCCTGGGGGGGAGCTACCCGAACGTGGGCGCCACCTGTGCGCTCGTATACGCACTCGGTGTGGGCGCGGCCTGGCTCGTACCCGCCGAGGAGTCGCCCCCCGAGCCGTGACACACCGCCGAGGATGTGGCCCGGCGGCCAAGCGTGCAGCCGAG
>CAJAYZ010000724.1 GCA_903949225.1 uncultured Planctomycetaceae bacterium | reverse complement strand
GCCGAGGGAAAGGAACGGATCGCTGCGGTCATCGATACCGATCGACCAGCTGTCCAGTCAATGGGGGATGCCCTCGCCTACATCTCCCCGCTGAAGCTGGGAACGACGCACCCATCGCCCCAGGGCGGAGGCGCGAGACAGACGCTGCGGTCGCACGCGATGCCGGCCGGCCCCGACACCGCCGACACCACCTTGCCGGTGCTTGAGCAGGCTGCCAAAGCCCTCGGTGGGCTCGTCGGCCTGAGTGCCGCGACGCGGTCTGTCCGCGGGGAACCTTGGCACAGGCTCCCGCTCACACCCGACATCGAACTCTCCGTCCGCGGCGAGTTTGGCCCCGAACAACTTGCCCAGCTGCACAGAATCGGCGACGCGCTGCGAATCCTACTCACCAAAGGAGCCGTGAAATGACCTATGCCAACCAGCCCATCACCGGCCAGACAGGACCTCTGCTCACCGCCCGGCTCGACCGGAGCCTCGTGAATATCGAAGGAGGATCCGTCCGCCATCTGGTCGTCACGGTGCGGGCACCGGTGGATGATTCGGCAGCCACGAAGCCCCGGCAGCCGCTCAACCTCGGGCTCGTGATCGACGCCTCCGGGTCGATGGCCGGGGCGCCGCTCGACGCCGCGAAGTCGGCGGCCCTCGGCGTCATCGAGGCCCTCCGCGATGACGATCACCTCTCGCTCGTGTCGTTTGCCTCCGACTGCATCTGCCACGCCAATGGCGTGCGGATGACCGCGGACGGGAGGCAGACGGCCGCCGAGGCGATCCGTCCGCTCGACACCCGCGGCTCGACCGATCTCGGCGGCGGCTGGCTTCTCGGCTGCGAAGGGGTGGCGAGGCGGCAGGCGGCCGCCGATGCTCCCGAACGCAATCGGGTGATCCTCCTTTCCGACGGTCATGCCAATCTGGGGGAGTGCGATCCGGGCGTCCTCGCCAGGCATGCCCGCGCCCTCCAGGACCACGGTGTGCTCACGTCGACCGTGGGCATCGGCATCGGCTATTCGCCGATCCAGCTCCAGGCGATCGCCGAGCAGGGGGGCGGCCGGATGCACGATGCCGAGCGGCCCGAGGAGATCGTGGAGATTGTCCTCGCCGAACTCGCGGAGACGCTCACGACCACCGTCGAAAACTTCGAACTGCGATTGACGCTCCCCGACGGCATGACGGCCGAGATCTATGGCACCACCCCCACGACCACGACGGGCAGTCGCTTCAGCGCGCTCCTCGGCGCCATGACCTCCGGCGCCACCAGGAACATCGTCGTCAAGCTCACATGCCCCCCAGGAGCGGCCGACAGTCGGCTGCCGATCGCCGTGGCGGCCAGCTGGCGCACCCCCGACAGCCCCGCGGCACATGCCTGCGAGGTCGGTTCGCTCGAAGTTCATTACGGCTCCGGCCAGGCTTGCCTAGCCCAGCCCCGCGACGCAGGCGCCGCCAAGACGGTGGCCGAGCAGTGGCAGGCCCACATCTACCACCGGGCCGTCGTGCTCAACCAGGACGGAGAGCGGGAGGCTGCAGCCACGTTTGTGAAGCGGGAGCTCCAGTATTTCTCCACGTATTGCCAGGGGATTCCCGGCACGGAGCGGTTCGTGAGGGGGATCATCGAGCTTCTCCCTTCCGTGCTCACGACCTTCTCCGCCCGCGATGCCAAGGAGATGCTTCTCTCGACCTACAAGATGACCCGCGGCGAGGTCGACCGCCGCTCCATCCGGCGTGAGACCGTCGACGAGATCGTCCGTTCCCACCGGAGGAAGCAGTGATCGGCAGGGATGGGGACTGGCGACGGTGATCCTGTCGAACCGTGATCCTGTCGAACCGTGATCCTGTCGAACCGTGATCCTGTCGAACCGTGATCCTTTGAAACGGCCGGTATGACACGATTGGCACGCACACGAGGCAGGCGACTGTCGTAAGAAGAGGCGTTCGCCGCGAGCATGGCGTGCCCGCGGCAGATCGACACTCACCCGTCCGCCCCGGCGGACCGAGGAGATCCTCTCGTGCCAGATCAGAAAAGCGACGGCCTGACAGGTGATCACTCTGCCGGCAGATCGGTGCTCACAAGGGAGCGCACGGGGGCGATCCGTTTTCTTGATGCCGCCTCGGCACGGGCGCTGGTGCGTGCTGCCGCGCGGCCGGTGCGCCTCGTCGCCGGGCAGGCGGAGTACGACCCCCTCGACCCGGTATCAAAAACCTGCTGCGGCCACCTCTGCCTCGAGCCCTCCGCCGATCCGCTCCGCCAGGACGACGCCGACACCGTCGGCCACTACGCGGTCCATCTGTACCTCGATGGTCTCGAGTTGCTTCCCGTCTCGGTCGCCAGGGAACTCGCCCGGCACCGCGGCCACGTCTATCTCGACCGGCTCCCTTCGATCACCGACTCGGCGGCGGCAGCCCTCGGCCCCCACCGCGGCGGCGGCTTGTCGTTCAACAACCTCCGCTCCCTGTCACCGGCAGCGGCAGCCGCCCTCGCCAGCCACAGTGGCGAGCTCTCCTTCAACAAGCTCCGCTCGCTCGATCTTCCCGCAGCGATCGGCCTCTCAAGACATGCCTACGATCTCTATCTCAACGGCCTCCGCACGCTCGAACCAGCCGTCGCCGTGGCGCTCGCCAGGCACCGTGGCATTCTCAACCTCGATCTCGGCCGTCTCGACACCTTCACGCCTGATCTCGCCGCGGCGCTGGCGCGGCACCGCAGCGAACTCCATCTCCATGGCATCAAGGCACTCTGCGACGGCGCTGCGGCGGCCCTGGGGAGCCGGAGCGGAAGCCTCTGCCTGAAGAGCCTGCGGCGACTCTCGGTCGGCCAGGCGAGGAGCCTTTCGAACCATGTCGGCGGCCTCCTCCTCCACTCCCTCGACGGGATCGACGAACCCGTCGCGCGGTGTCTCGGTCGCCACACCGGATCGCTCCGCGTCCCAGTGAAGGACGACGTCAGCGACAGCGTGATCGCGGCGCTCATCGAACACCGCGGCCCGTTGGGGATCAGTGGCCTCTCCACGATTACCCCTGCCCGGGCCGCGATCCTCGCCAAGCAAAGGGGGCTTGCGGGCCTCGTTCTCGAGAACGTGCGCACGATCGACGTTGCCGCCGCCGAGATCCTCGCTACGCACCGGGCCGGCCTGCTCGATCTCGGAGACATCAATCGCTTCAGCGCCGAGACAGCCGCAGCCCTCCGCCGCCATCCCCTTCACTCCCTCGACGTCGGTTCAGTCTGACCGACCCCGCAGCGGCGGAGTCGCCGCAGTCGCCGCTCGAGCAACCCGAGGGCACCGATCAGCGCGGCGACCGTGGTGCCGAAGGCGTGTGGGTCGATCTCCGGAACGGCGAGAGCGACGTCGATCAG
>CAJAYZ010000723.1 GCA_903949225.1 uncultured Planctomycetaceae bacterium | reverse complement strand
TAGCCGGAGAGGGCCGCCTGGAGGACGGGCGAGGCGAGCTGCACATGGCCGATCGAGGGCGCCGGGAAGGCCCGCGGTGGCGGTGCTTGGAGTGGGACAGAGTCAGCCAAGGAAAATCCCCCGCCGGCGTGCCCGGCTGCGGCGCCCACGAAGTCACAGCACGGGGCAGATGTCGAACCAACTCCGTCCCTGGGCGTTGATCCAGGCATCGCTCGAGGTCGGGCCCCAGTTGCCCGGCTCGTAGGGATCAATCGGCGCCATCGTCCCAGAGCTCCACGCCCGCACGAACGGGTCGATGATCTCCCACGACTTCTCCACCTCATCGCTGCGGGCAAAGAGGCTCGCTTCGCCGGTCATGACGTCGAGGAGGAGCGGTTCATAGGCCTCCGGGAGCCTCCCCTTGAACTCGCGCGAGTAGCTGAACTCGAGGTCGGTGAGGCGGAGCTTCATGCCCCCCCCCGGCACCTTCGTGTGGAAGTGGAGCTGGATCCCCTCGGCCGGCTGGATCTGGATCACGAGCCGGTTTCCCTCGCGGAGCATGCCGCGTTTCCCCTCGGCGAAAAGTTCCAGCGGTGGCTGGCGGAAGGCGATGACGATCTGCGTCGTCCGGCACGACATCGCCTTCCCGCTCCGCAGGTAGAACGGCACCCCCTGCCAGCGCCAGTTGTCGATCTCGAGGCGGATGGCACCGAACGTCGCCGTCTGGCTCCCCGGCGCGACGCCGGGATCGGCGAGATAGCCGCGGTATTGCCCCCGTGTGCCGGCGGCAGCCACCTCGGCCGGCTCGTAGGCGCGGATCGATTCGAGCACCTTCACCTTCTCGTTGCGGACGGCGGTGGCCCGGTATTTCACCGGCGCCTCCATCGCCGTCACCATCAGCAACTGGAGGAGATGATTCTGGAACATGTCGCGGAGGACGCCCGAGCCGTCGTAATAGGCGCCGCGCCGCCCCACCGGCACCTCCTCGGCGACGGTGATCTGCACGTGGTCGATGTAGCGTCGGTTCCAAACCGGCTCGAAGATCGTGTTGGCGAAGCGCAGCGCGATGATGTTTTGGACCGATTCCTTCCCGAGGTAATGATCGATCCGGTAGATCTGGCTCTCGGCGAAGACGGTGTGGAGGTGGGTGTTGAGCCGCTTGGCCGTTTCCAGATCGGTGCCAAAGGGCTTCTCGACGACGATCCGCCGCGGGCCGTTCTCTTCGCTCGCCATCCCGAGGGCGCCGATCGCCCCCACCACCGGCTCGTAGAATTGCGGCGCTGTCGCGAGGTAGTAGACGCGCGTCACGGCCGCGGCCCCTTCGAGCACTGCCAGCCGTTCCTTGAGCTGCTCCATGTCGGCACTGCTGCCGATGTCGCCGGGCTGGTAGTGGATCCGCGGGGCAAACTCTCCCCAGGCCTTCTCGTCAAACGGCTCCCCTTCGGCGTGCTTCGCCGTCGTCTCGCGGAGCGACGCCCGCCAGGCGTCGTCGGTCATCGGCGTTCGCGAGTAGCCGATGATTCGCGTGTCGGCGGGGAGTGAGCCCCCCCGAAACAGGTTGTAGAGCGCCGGGACGAGCTTCCGGCTGGTAAGGTCGCCGGAGGCACCGAAGATGACGATCGAGTGCGGCATGAATCGCTTCGCTTTTGCCTGGGGACAGGGAGGCCGGACGACGGGCTACAGCCGCATCCCGGTGAATCCGCCGTCGACGTAGAGATCGGTGCCGGTGATGAAGCGGCCCGCCACGGGGGCGCAGAGGAGGATCGCCGCGCCGACGAGCTCGTCGGGATTCCCGAACCGGTTCATCGGCGTCTGGCTCATGATCGTGGCCGTTCGTTCCGGAGAGAGAATCTTCCGGTTTTGCTCGGCCGGGAAGAATCCCGGGCAGAGAACGTTGACGCGGACTCCCTTTGGGGCGAGTTCGCGGGCGACGTTCTGCGTGTAGTTGACGACGGCCGCCTTCGAGGCCGAGTAGGCGAAGACCTTCGAGAGCGGCTTGTCGGCCGAGACGCTGCCGATGTTGAGGATCGCCCCGCCACCCGCCTCGGCCATCGCCTTCCCAAACAGCTGGCAGCCGAGGTGGGTGCTCTTGAGATTCGTGTCGAGGACCCGATCCCAGTCGTCGTCGGCGATCTCAAAATACGGCACCGACGAATTGACGCCGGCACAATTGACGAGGATGTCGACCCGGCCACGGGCCGCGAGCGTCGCCTCGAGGAGCCCCGCGACACTCGCCCGGTCGGTGGCGTCGACCGGGAGGAACATTCCCTCCCCACCGGCCGCAACGATCCTTTCCACGCACGCTTGCCCCCGCTCCTGACCACGGCCGGCGACAACGGTGAAGGCACCTGCCGCAGCGAGCCCTTCAGCAAGGGCTCCGCCGAGCACCCCGGTGCCGCCGACGACGACGGCCGTCCGCCCGGCGAGGCCGAAGAGCCCTTCGAGGTATTCGCTCCGCGCACTCGACGCTTGGCCGCTCATCGGGATGCCTGCGAAGAGGAGACGGGGCGGCGGAGCTCGATCCACTCGGTGTGGAAGGTGCCCGGCTTGTCGGTGCGAGCGTAGGTGTGAGCGCCGAAGTAATCCCGCTGCGCCTGGAGGAGATTGGCGGGGAGGCGGGCCTGGCGGTAGCCGTCGTAATAAGAGAGCGCCGCCATCAGGGCCGGCACCGGTTGGCCGATCGCCACCGCCGTCGCGATCACCTGCCGCCAGGCAGCTTGGGCGTCGGCGAGGGCCTTGGTGAAGTAGGGGGCGAGCATGAGGTTTTCGAGGTCGGGGTGGGCGTCGTAGGCCTCCGCGATCCGCTCGAGGAACTGGGCCCGGATGATGCACCCGCCGCGCCACAGCATGGCGATCGAGCGGTAGTCGAGCTTCCAGTCGTTTTCCTTGGCGGCCGCGG
Source organism: uncultured Planctomycetaceae bacterium (assembly GCA_903949225.1). GTDB lineage: Bacteria > Planctomycetota > Planctomycetia > Pirellulales > UBA1268 > QWOP01. The sequence continues at coordinate 1,170 of CAJAYZ010000723.1, read as the reverse complement.
CCAGCTGTACAAAGCCCTGGGCGTAGCTGGCGATCTTCGAGGCGTAGAGGGCCTGGCGAACCTGCTCCGTAAACACCTTCGGATCGACCTTCACGGCAGACGCATCGGGGCCGGCGAGGACCTTGCTTGCCCGAACGCGCTCGGCCTGGATGGCAGACAGGCAGCGGGCATAGACCGCCTCGGTGACCAGCGTGCTCGGCACGCCGAGATCGAGGGCGAGCTGGCTCATCCACTTGCCGGTCCCCTTGGCGCCGGCGGTGTCGAGGATCCGATCGACCATGAAGTCGCCGCTGTCGGGATCCTTCACGGTGAAAATGTCGCGGGTGATCTCGATCAGATAGCTGTCGAGTTCCCCCTTGTTCCATTGGTCGAAGACGCCCGCGAGCTGGTCGTTGGTGAGCCCGGCGGCGTGCTTGAGGAGCGAATAGGCCTCGCAGATCAGCTGCATGTCGCCATATTCGATCCCGTTGTGGACCATCTTCACGTAGTTGCCGGCGCCACGGGGCCCGACCCAGTCGCAGCAGGGAATATCGCCCTTGGGGCCGACCTTGGCGGCGATCGCCTGGAAGATCTCCTTGACCATCGGCCACGCAGCGGGGGAGCCGCCGGGCATCATGCTCGGCCCCTTCAGCGCCCCTTCCTCGCCCCCCGACACGCCGGTGCCGACATAGAGCAGCCCCCGCGCTTCGACCTCGCGGGTGCGGCGGTCGGTGTCGGCGGGGAAGGTGTTGCCGCCGTCGATGAGGACGTCCCCTTTGGAGAGCATCGGCGTGAGCTTGGCGATGAGATCGTCGACGGCCGGGCCCGCCTTGACCATCATCATGATCTTCCGCGGGCTCTTGAGATTGGCGACGAGATCCTCGAGCGAATGGCAGCCGACGACGTTCGGCTGCTTGCCGCGGCTGGCGACGAAGGCATCGGTGACGCTCGCCGTCCGGTTGTAGACGGCGATCTTGTAGCCACGGCTGGCGATGTTGAGGGCGAGGTTTTCCCCCATCACGGCCAACCCGATCAAGGCGATGTCACACGTACCCTTCTGGCTCATGCGCGGGCTCCTCTGGGGGCGTCGGGAAGCTCCCGTCGCCGTGTCGTCTGGGATAAATGGGATGGTTGGGTGGACCTGTCCTGGCCCCCCGTCGAATCTTGCGGAAGGGGCCGGGCCGGTCCGGC
>CAJAYZ010000722.1 GCA_903949225.1 uncultured Planctomycetaceae bacterium | reverse complement strand
GAGCACGAGCGCCGCCGACGGCCCCTCGGTGTCACGGCACTGCTCCTCGAGTTGCGTGAACAGATTGCCATGCTGGTCCCAGCCGGCGTGCATGAGTTGCACGAATCGGGTACCCCGTTCGAGGAGTCGCCGGGCGATCAGGCAGTTGGATGCGAAGCTCCCCTTCCCGTGGACATCGGGACCATAGCGGTCGAGGACGCGCTTGGGCTCGGAGGAGAAGTCGGTGAGGTCTGGGACGCTCGTCTGCATCCGAAAGGCCATCTCGTACTGCGAGATCCGAGTGTCGATCTCCGGATCGCCGTAGTCGGCCAGGTGCGCCGCATTCATCGCCGCCACGTCATCGAGCAGCGCGCGCCGCGCCGCCCGACTCACGCCGGGGGGATTGGCCAGATAGGGCACCGGGTCGCCGGTGTTGCGAAACCTCACCCCTTGGAAACGGCTCGGTAGGAAACCGCTCCCCCAGTAGTAGTCGAAGAACAACTGCCCGCAGGTCTTCGCCTTGTCGGAGGAGGTCATGACGACGAAGGCCGGCAGTTCGTCGGTGTCGCAGCCCAGGCCGTAGGTGAGCCAGGCCCCCATGCTCGGCCTGCCCGGCACCTGCGCTCCGGTCATGAACAGCGTCACGCCCGGAGCGTGGTTGACCGCCTCGGTGTTCATGCTGCGGACGACGCAGATCTCATCGGCGATGCCGCCGATGTTCGGCAGCATCTCGGAAAGCTCAATCCCGGAGTTGCCGTAGCGCTTGAAGGGCTTGATGGCCGGCTGGATCGGCCACTTCGCGTAGCCGCTCGACATCGTGGAGAGCCGGGTCGTGCCGCGAACACTCTCGGGGATGTCCTGGCCAGCACGCTCCCGCATCACCGGCTTGGGGTCGTAGAGATCGACATGCGACGGCCCCCCCCCCTGCCAGAGCATGACAACCCGCTTCGCCTTCGGCGGATGGTGGGGGAGATCCGGGAGCCCGGCGATCACTGGCCCGGCCGCGGCCCCCTCCCGCCCGAGCATCGCCGCCAGCGCCACACCGCCGATTCCCATCCCGGCCGATCCGAACAACCGTCGACGCGACACACGGGCCACGTTCTCGGCGATGGCAGCCGACAGATCGAGACTCGACGGGAGGCTGGCGGCGTGTGGATCACTCACGGGTGAGGGCCTCGTCGAGGTTGAAGATCGCCAGACAGACTGCCGTCAGGGCGGCATGATCGACCGGATCGAGCGACTCGTCCTTCGCGCTGGCCCCCACCGACACAAGCGCCTTCGCTGCGGCCGGGTCAGCCGCATAGAACTCGCGCTGCCGGCTCAACATCCTCCGCAGGGCGACGAGATCGAAATCGGTCGGCACGCGCGAGACAACCCGCCGGAAGGCATGGGTGAGACGGCCGTCGACGTCGGGGGAAGCCTTGATCGCGGCGGCAGCCAGGACGCGAGCCCCCTCCACCCAGGTCGGGTCGTTGAGCGTCGTGAGGGCGTGGAGCGGAGTGCAGGTCGTCGAAGTTCGGACGCGGCAGGTCTGGCGGTTGGCGGCGTCGAACATGTTTGCCGGGCTCACGGTCCGCCGCCAGAAGGTGTAGAGGCTGCGCCGATAGAGATCGCTCCCCTGCGACTGCGGATAGGAGAAGTCGCGTTCCTTCGTGATCGCCAGCGCCTCCCAGATCTCGTCGGGCTGGTAGGGATAGACCGGTCGGCCCCCCTGCCGCCGGTCGAGCAGGCCGCTCGAGGACAGGGCGACATCGCGGAGCACTGCGGAGGGCATGCGGATCCGCGTCGCCCGGCCGAAGCGGCGGTTCTCCGGATCTATGGCGAGGTCAACGGGGCGGACCCGGCTCGACTGACGGTAGGTGGCGCTCGTGACGATCAGACGATGGATCTGCTTCTGGCTCCAGCCCCGGTCACGGAACTCAAGCGCCAGCCAGTCGAGGAGTGGCAGGTGGAGCGGGTATTCCCCCTGCACCCCCATGTCCTCGACCGTCTTCACGAGCCCCATTCCGAAGAAGTGCTGCCACATCCGGTTGACCTGAACCCGTGCCGTGAGCGGATGATCGGGGCGGAAGAGCCACTGGGCGAGCCCGAGCCGGTTGGCTGCCGCCCCCTCGGGGAGCGGCGGGAGCACGCCCGGCGGCGCGAACGTGAGAGGATCCCCCTGCGGCGTCAGGTAGTCGCCTCGGTCGAGGAGTTTCGTCTCGCGGGGCCTGTCGTCGCTCATCACCATCACCCGCGGGATCTGGTCGGCCCGGTAGTCGCCCAACTGGCGGCGGAGGGTCGCCGCGCGCTCGACCGGCGCCACCTTGCCGACGAGGTCGTTCCGCACCTTCTCGTCGAAGTGCTTCCGCAGGTCGGCGTCGATCGCCTGTCGCTCCTCGGCCGTCCGCTCCCCGTCGGGCTTTTTCAGTTGCTCGAGAAGCCCCCCCGGAAGGCCGGCCGCATCGCCGGGCACCCCCGACGCCAACAGCCCCTTCCGCCAGCCGGCAAAGGCGGCCTCGATGATCGGAGCAGCTTCGGTGTCGGCGGCGGCGATCTGCTTTTCGAAGTCGGCGATCCGAGCGGTGTTCTCCTCGGTCGGAAGCTCGATCAGCGGCGGTGCCACCCGGATCCGGCTCGAAAAATACTGCGGCACACCACTCTCCGACAGCCGGTTGAAGGCGTCGAGGAAGCGGTAGTAATCGACCTGGGTGAGCGGGTCGTACTTGTGGTCGTGGCACTGGGCACAGGCGAGCGTGAGGCCGAGCCAAGTGGTGCTTGTCGTGTCGACCCGGTCGAAGAGGTTGTTGAAACGCTGTTCCTCGGCAATCGCTCCCCCCTCGCCATTGAGGAGGTGATTCCTGTTGAAGCCGCTGGCTATTCTCTGCTCGACCGTCGCGTCGGGGAGGAGATCGCCGGCAAGTTGCTCGGTCGAGAAGCGGTCGAACGGCATGTCGGCGTTGAGGGCCCTGACGACCCAATCCCGCCACATCCACTGCCAAGTGTCGCCGTCCTGCTGGAAGCCGTTGGAATCGGCGTAGCGGGCGGCATCGAGCCACGGCAGCGCCATCCGTTCGCCGTAATGCGGGCTGGCCAGGAGGCGGTCGACGAGTTTTTCGTAGGCGTCGGGGGAGGGATCGGCGACGAAGGCATCGACCTCCTCGGGCGTCGGCGGGATACCGACGAGATCGGCCGAGAGGCGGCGGATGAGGGTCGTCCGGTCAGCTTCGGGGGAGGGGGTCATGCCCGCCCCCTCGATTCCGGCAAGAACGAAAACATCGATCGCATTGCGGACCCAGCCGCCGTGGTTCACAGCCGGCGGTTCGGGGCGGGTCGGTGGCTCGAAGGCCCAGTGCTTGCGGTACTCGGCCCCGGAAGCGACCCACTTGGCGAGAAGCTCCTTCTGCTCGGCAGAGAGCTTCCGATTCGAAGACGGCGGGGGCATGACGACGTCGTCGTCCGAGGAATGGATCCGCTCGAGGATGGAACTCGCGCCAGGATCGCCCGGGACGATCGCCCGGGCGGCGAGCGCCGCGTCGCGGTCATCGAGCCGCAGATCGGCCTGCCGCTTGTTGCCATCCTGCCCATGGCAGTAGAAGCAGTTTTCCGAGAGGATCGGCCGGATGTCACGGTTGAAGTCGATCGGAGACTCGGCGGCGGGCACGGATGGAACGGCCAGGCCGATCGTGGTCGCCAGTATTCCCACCACCCAGGCCGCGATCCTCCATGAACCTTCCGGCCGGCAAGCTCCTCCCGGCCGGGCCACCCCCGACCAACGGGGAACCGCCCCGGGGCCCGGGGGGCCCCGATCGTTCGCCTCGATGGTGATGCTGTGCGGACGCGTCATCATGGCGCCTGAACTTGTGAATTCTCCACAGGCCGGCTCCGGGCCAACCCCTTGCAGACCCTGCGCAGACCTCAAACTCTAGCACTATGACTCTACCCCGCGAAACCGCTCCGGATTCCGCACCCCTGGAGCCCACCCGGATTCCGACGCAAACCGACGTCGCCGTGGTCGGCGTCGGGGCTGCTGGACTGTTCGCCGCGACCTGGGCTGGGCGCGCTCAGGCGACCGCGGGGCGACCGCCGTCCGTCGTCGGCATCGACGGGGCCCGGAAGCTGGGGGCGAAGATTCTCGTATCGGGGGGGGGACGATGTAACGTCACCCATTGGCGGGTCGACGAACGCGACTTTGCCGGCAGCACGTCTCCGGCGATCCGCAAGGTCCTCGGCCGGTTTACCGTCGAGCAGACCATCGCCTTCTTCGCCTCCTCCGGGGTCGCGTTCTACCGGGAGCCCGACACCGGCAAGCTCTTCCCTGAGTCTGATTCGGCCCGATCGATCCTCGACGCGCTCCTCCGGGGAGCCGGGGAGGCCGGCGCGACGCTTTTGTATCCGGCGAAGGTGACGCTCATCGAGCGCGATGGCGACCGCTTCCGCCTCGAGACCACGGCCGGCTCGCTCTTCGCTCGAAAAGTGATTCTCTGCACCGGCGGGAAGTCGCTGCCGAAATCGGGATCGGACGGCTCCGGCTTCGCCCTGGCGACAATGCTCGGTCACTCGATCACGGCGCCTGTCGTGCCGTCACTTGTCCCCCTTGTGCTCCCGGCCGACCACTTCATCCGGGCCCTCACCGGCCTCGCGCTTCCCTGCCGGTTCACGCTCCTCTCCTCGAAGGGGAAGCCGGTGGCGACAAGCGCGGGGAGCACGCTCTGCACCCACACCGGCCTGTCGGGCCCCGCCACGCTCGACATCAGCCGACATTGGCTCGTGTCACGGGACACCGATCCGGGGGCGCGGCTCCTCCTCGACTGGCTCCCCGAGATCCCGGAAGCCCACGTCGAGCAGATGCTCCTCGAGAATGGCGCCAAAGGAGCGCTCTTTATGCTCCGGAAGCATCTCACCGAGCGACTGGCGCAGCATCTCTGTGCCGCCGCCGCCGCGCCGCCGACCGGAGACCTCCCCCGCGAGGCGCGGCGCCGGCTCGTGGCAGCGGTGAAAGGATTAGAGTTGCCGGTGGTCGGGGACCGCGGCTTCACCATCGCCGAGGCGACGGCTGGCGGCGTGCCCCTCTCCGAGGTGCGGCTCGACACGATGGAGAGCCGAATCTGCCCGGGGCTCCACTTCGCCGGTGAAGTCCTCGACGTCGACGGCCGGATCGGCGGCTTCAACTTCCAGTGGGCCTGGGCGAGCGCCTTCGTGGCCGGATCGGCGGCGGCGCGTTGAATCTCCGGTCAGCGGGCCGACCTCAAGCAAATTGACCGCACCTGAACCGACGTATACACTTCGGCTTATCACGGAATTGTCTGCAAAAAAGACCTCGGTGCGAGGAGTATCGTCGTGGCCACCGACATGAGCCCGTCGACGCCGGCCCGCCCTCTGCGGGCCAAGCTCGGCTACCGGGAGTACTGCTGTTTTCCCGACGACGGATGGCGGCACGAAATCATCGACGGAGACCACGTCATGACCCCGGCGCCGTCTACGAGCCACCAGACGGTCTCCAAACGGCTCCAGCATCAGCTCTACATGCAGGTGGAGTTGGCCGGTCTGGGCCTCGTCTTCAACGCTCCGGTCGATGTTCAGCTCACGGAGCACGACATCGTGCAGCCCGATCTCGTCGTCGTGCTCAAAGACCGCACGCGCATGATCACTCCCACGAAAATCAATGGCGTTCCCGATCTCGTCGTCGAGATCCTCTCCCCATCGACGGCTGCCACAGACACCACGCTTAAAAAACAGCTCTACGAACGAACCGGGGTGGCGGAATACTGGATTGCCGATCCCGACAACCAGCGCCTGGAATGCTATCGGCTCAGCGACGGCGCCTACCGTCTCGAGCTGCAGACGGATCCAGTCACGACGCTCTCCGGCGGCCTGAGCATCCGCCTCGCCGACATCTGGTAACCGGCCGATGCCGGCACCGAGGTGCGCCCGCGAGTTCGCCGGCTCACCCCGCCGCGCGGCTGCGTCCGGCAAGGAGCCTTTCGACTGCCGCGATCACGTCGTCGACGTCGATGTCGCGGATGTCGGCGATGCCGGTCGGCCAGCGGAGCCCCGCGACCGTGGCGGGGAAGAGCGATTCGTGGAGACGCTGGGAGAGGGGCTTCACCGTCCGCGGCGAGCGGAGCACCTCGACAGCCGTCCCCCACGGGCACCACTGGTTCGGATCGGTCGGCCCGAACAGCGCCACCACCGGCACGCCGTGCGAGGCCGCGACATGGAGCAGCCCGGTATCGATTCCCAGGCAGAGATCCATCCGCGACAGGAGCGCTCCGGTGTGGCGGAGATCGAGATCCTTCGTGAGATCGTGGACGCGGCCGCTCCCGGTGTGCCCGGCAAGCTCCGCAATCCGCTCATGCATCCCCATGTCGCGCGGCGCGCCACAGAAGAACACGTCGCAGCCACGGCTCACGACGAGCCAGTTCACGACGCGGGCCATCCGCTCCACCGGCCATTCCTTCTCCACCGCCGTCGAACGGGGAGCCACGAATACGCGGGCCCGTCCGGGAGAACGATCGCGGAGGATGGCGTCGACCTTCCTCCCCGCGTCGTCGGCCACCCAGTTTTCGTTGTGGCCGTCATCGATCGGGATCGAATCGGCCCGGAGGAGGTCGAGGAACACCTCCACCTCGTGCCGGTGTTCGCGGATCCGGACCGCGCGCGAGAGGAGCATGCCCCCGCCCTGCTCGGCAAAGCCGACGCGATGCCGGATCCCCGCCAGCCACACCGGGAGGAGGCTCGACACCGACCGCTTGAGGACGTAGGCGCGGTCATAGTGCCGGGCCCGAAGCCAGGCCGCACTGGCCCGCAATCCTGCAAGCGGGGCGCGAGATTGCGGGGGTGCCGGCGCGATGATGAGTTCGTCTTTGTAGGGACAGTCGGCCAGCACGCTCCCCGCCCCCTTCTCGACGAGGACGTCGATCCGGGCGGACGGAAAATGCCGGCGGAGGTTCCGCAGGAACGGGATCGCCAGCACCGTGTCGCCGACAAAGCGGGTGCGGACCACGAGGATCCGTGGCTGGCCAGGGCCGTCTGGGGGTTGTGCGTCGGGCATGTCGGAGTTCGACAGGGTCTCTCGGCCGCGTCGTCACCGCGCGAAGCCGACGAAGAAGCTGAACAACTGCTGGCTGTCGTACGGGGCGTAGACGACCGGGACGGCGAAGTCGAGCGCGATCGGAGCCGGGCCCATCGCCGGGAGCGTGATCCTCAATCCGAAGCCGGGCGCGACGCGCATCTGGTTGATGCTGACGTTGGATTCGACGGTACCGAAGTCGGTGAATACGACGCCGCGGAGCGTGTCATCGGCGGTGATCGGGAAGAGGTACTCGACCGTGTTGAGCCACTGGAACGGACCGCCGATGATCGCCCCGTTTTGCCGCGGGCTCGCACCGCGGAACACGAAGCCACGGAGCGTGTTGTAGCCACCGGCATAGAAGTTGTCGTAGGCGGGCGTGTCGGGACCCGACATCCCGAGCACCGAACCGATCGAGAGGACGTGGCGTCCCGAGCCGTCAGGACGCTCGTTTAAGAGGAAGTACTGCCGCCCCTCGAGGATGCCGCGCAGATAGACGAACGTGCCGATGACCTGCTCGAACTCAAACGTCACCAGATGCCCCTGCGTCGGAAGGAAGGGGCTGTCGCGGGTGTCGTGGACGATGCCCGTGCTGAAGCCGTAGACGGAGTTCGTGCCGAGCATCTCGTCGATCTTCGGCGCGGAGACACGGGGGTTGAAGACGTTGACGCTCTCGCCGCGGAAGCCGGCGTTCACGGAGAGGTCGGGGGCAAAGGCGAACTGGTAGCCGAGGCCGACGCGCCCGCCGGCCCGCGACTCGGCCCAGTCGTAGAACGCCCGAGTGTAGTAGGACGCGCTCGTCGACAGGCCGATCCGGGTGTCGAAGAGGTAGGGCTCCTGGAAGGTCGCCGTGTAGCGCTGCAACTGCGTGCCAGGGGCCGCCTCGAGACGGAACCGCTGACCGGCTCCGCGGAAGGCGGTGCCGTTGCGGATGTCGTCCCAGCTCCGCGGCAGGCGGGTGATGTCAAAGTTCTGCTCGTCGACGACGATGTTGCCGACGAGACCCGCATTGGAGTTGACGCCGGCACCGATCATGAGGCGGCCGGTCTGCGTTTCCTCGGCGTCGACATCGACGACGACATACGGCTCCTGACCAGGGAACACCTGAGGCGGCTCGGCAAACCCTGGCTGGAACCCTGGCTGAAACCCTGGGGGCAGCGGCTGACCGGGAAACGCACCCTGAGGGGGAGGAAGAACCTGAGCCTGTGGCTGCCAGGGGGCCGGCGCCACGGCTCCGGGCTGGAATCCCGCCGACGGAGCGGCGGGCTGAAATCCACCCGCCGACGGGGCGGCGGGCTGAAATCCACCCGCCGACGGGGCGGCGGGCTGAAATCCACCCGCCGACGGGG
>CAJAYZ010000721.1 GCA_903949225.1 uncultured Planctomycetaceae bacterium | reverse complement strand
CTGCCACGATCTCGGCAGAGGAAACGGGCACCACGGTCGCGCCGATGAAGGCGAGCGTCTCGCCTGCAGGCGACGGCTGTCCGCGCACCAGCACGAGCAACGCCAAACCGGCAACGATTGCCGCGCTACGCAACCTATGACGGTGGCGGAGGCCGGGAGCCCCTAGCCGGATCAGCCCGTTCGACGGGGCCTCGAGTTTGGGCCACGTCGCAGGCATTGCCTCACCCCTTGCGTTCGGCCGCCCTGAGCAGGGTCCGGGCCGCTTCCTCGCTCCGCATCCTGGCTGTGATCGCCTCATCCCCACGCGACGGGGCGGCCTTGAGCTTCTCGAGATCGGCACGGGCCGCGGCAGCGTCGAGCTTTTCGGCGGGGATTGAGCGCTGCGTGATGATCGTCACTTCGTCGTGGCCGACCTCGACGAAGCCCCCTTCGATGAACGTCCGACGCAGGCCCCCGCCAGCGCCCCCCTGCTCGCCTGTGATCCGCACCTCGCCGACGCCCAAGCGGCCGACGAACGGGGCATGGCCGCGGCCGATCCCGCGCTGGCCGTCGAACAGCGGCACCGAGATGAACTCGGCCCGGGTGTCGAGCACGGTCGACTCAGGGGTCGTGATCACGCAGCGGACGCCGGTCTCGCCACCACGCTTCGTTTCAGCCATCGCGTCAGTCCTGCTGGGATTTCACGGGGAGCCTGGAAGTGCCCGAGCGGCCTTTTGCCGGTCGGGAAATGTCTCGGTCGCGGAAAGGAATCAGGACTTGGCGGCGAGCTTCTTGGCCTGCTCCTCGGCCTGTTCGATCGATCCGACGTACATGAATGCCGGCTCGGGGAGGTGATCCCACTTGCCGTCGGCGATCTCCTCGAAGGAGCGGATCGTGTCGGCCAGGCTCGTGATCTCACCCGGCTTGCCGGTGAACACCTCGGCTACGAGGAACGGCTGCGACAGGAATCGCTCCATCCGCCGGGCGCGGTGGACGACGAGTTTGTCCTCTTCCGAGAGTTCGTCAACACCGAGAATCGCGATGATGTCCTGGAGTTCGCGGTATCGCTGGAGAGTGCGCTGGACGCGACGGGCGATCTTGTAGTGCCGCTCGCCGACGTACTGCGGATCGAGGATGCGGCTCGAAGAAGCGAGCGGATCGACGGCCGGGTAGATGCCCTTCTCCGAGATCGAACGCTCCAGATAGAGAAACGCGTCGAGATTGCCGAACGCCGTCGCCGGGGCCGGATCGGTCGGATCGTCGGCCGGCACGTAGACCGCCTGCACCGACGTGATCGCCCCCTTCGACGTTGAAGCGATCCGCTCCTGGAGAGAGCCCATCTCCGTGGCGAGCGTCGGTTGGTAACCGACGGCACTCGGCATGCGGCCGAGCAGGGCGCTCACTTCGCTTCCCGCCTGGGAGAAGCGGAAGATGTTGTCGACGAAGAGGAGCGTGTCGGCACCGGTCGTATCGCGGAAATACTCGGCCATCGTCAGTGCGGAGAGGGCGACGCGGAGACGGGCTCCCGGCGGCTCGTTCATCTGGCCGAACACCATGCAGGTCTGCTCGATGACGCTGCGACCGGTGTCGCCGATCTTGGCCTCCTGCATTTCGAGCCAGAGGTCGGTGCCCTCGCGCGTCCGCTCGCCGACGCCCGCAAACACCGAGTAGCCGCCGTGGGCGGAGGCAATACGGGCGATGAGTTCGGTGAGGATGACCGTCTTGCCGAGGCCGGCACCGCCGAACAGGCCGGCCTTCCCGCCGCGGACGAACGGGGTCAGGAGGTCGATGACCTTGATGCCGGTCTCGAAGAGCTCAGTCTTCGTGGAGAGATCGGTGATCGGCGGTGG
>CAJAYZ010000720.1 GCA_903949225.1 uncultured Planctomycetaceae bacterium | reverse complement strand
TCCGGGCGATGGGAAAGTTCCTCGAGGCCGATCAGGTTTCCGCCTGAAAAGCGGCCTGATTCTCCCCTCTCCCCAACGTCCGATAATGTCTCTTATGTCCGATTGAGGGTCGTTTTTTCCCGGGGAAAACGCCATTTTTCCCGCCGCGGCCCAGTTGCCGCGAAGCGGTCCCCTGCCCCTACCTCTCGCCCTCTGATCGCGGTGATGATGGCCGGCGGTTCGAGGACCGTTCCTCGCATGACTCGCTTGGGCCTGATCAGCGTACCGGCAACGGTGACTGCGCGCCGACGGGATAGCCTGCCGGAGCTGGGCTGCTGTACCGGCTCGCGGTCGGTCGAGGTGGTTCAGGAACGGGCGCCGGGGCGATCGGTTGGAATCCGGCCGGGAGCGCCGGGACCGAAACCGGGGCCGACCTCTGACCAGCTGGGGGGGCAAACCAGGCGCTCCCCGGCGGGAGAGCGCCGCCCGCCTGATGAACAGCACCACTCCCCTGCTCCGATCCGGCCCAGGCTGCGGCCGAACTGACCCCGTCAATGAGTGTCTGCAGCGACAGCCCGCCGCCGGCAAGTTGCCCGGCTGCCTGGCCAGCCGGCACTCCGAACGTTCCGCCCTGTGGCGAGGCGGAGGCCGGTCCGTCGATGCTTCCCACTCCCGGCTGGGCGAACTGGCGTTCGAACTGGTCGACGAAGGGCTCGACGGTGTCGTGGATCTCCTTCGGGAGATAGGTGTCGGCGCGGACGATGAGTTCGGCCACGAAGCGGCCGCTGCGGCTGGCAACGATCTGATGGCGGTAGTCGGGGGCGAGCGTGACGGCGAAGAAGGTGATGACGATGCACAACAGCGCTCCCTTCGCCAGGCCGAGGAGCAATCCGAGTTGGTGATCGAAGGCGGAGAGATGGATGGCGTTGATGAATCCCGAGACAAGCCGGAAGAGGATCCACACCGCCAACGACGTGCCGACGTAGAGCGCCAGCATGGCAAGGAACCGGTTCCACGGCGCCTGCTGCCCGAACAGGTGGGCGAACTGCGGCGCAAACCGTAGGGCCACGAACGAACTGGCGACGATCCCGGCAATCCAGGCCAGTTGCCAGACCATCCCCTTGAAGTACCCGAGCAGGGCGGCGACGGCGAGGAGGCCAATCATCACCAGGTCGTATCCTTCGACGGCCACGTCCTGTCTCCTCGTCTGCGATGGGGTAGCGCGGTCAGTGCGGGACTTGCGTCGACCCGGCCCGCGGGGGCGGGAGTGTAGGGATGGCAGCCCGTGCGTCGAAGGGCAGTTCGCCGGGGCCTGGGCCTGATTTCCGGGAGTTTCCCAGGGACGGACGGGCAGGGGGGGCAACGGTTTTTCCCGGCGTGCCGACCGCCGGTGCCTCACCTGATCCAAAGACCACCAGGATCGGATCGGCGGTGGCCAAGACTTTGAGGGTCGTGACGTGTGCGGGCCTTGCGTGGAATGCGGGCTTTGTGTCGCGCCCGTAGCCTGGGGGCCCTGAGCTGACTGCGTGGTTTTGGGAGTCCTGGTCCGCTGGCCCGCGCTCACAGGATCTCCCCTGATCCCTGTGTTTTTTCCTGTTTGCGTTCTTTTCCTGACTTCGCCGGTTGTGAGGGAAGGGCCTCCGCTTCCGAACCTGCCGTTGCCGGCCGACCTTGCCGCTCCGGCAGCGCTCGCCGCGCCGCCGTCACGCGTTGACGTCGCGAGGACAGGCCTGCCGACAACTGACAAGGATCTGTGCCCCGGAGGCAAGGATGCCCGAGGGAGCCCCGATGCCACTGCGCCAGCGAAGCGTGGGCGTGGTGGACGAGTTGTCGATTCGCCAGGGAGGGATGCGGTGCCCGGACTGCGCGTGCACATTACTGGGTCAGCCTTGGCCGGGGCGGCGTATGCCGTCGCGGCGTGGCAGATCGGTGATATGCCCCCCTCAACCTGCATCCTCGGCGGCGTGCTCTGCGTGCTCGCGGGCATGCTGCCCGACCTCGACGACGGCGAGGAGGACTCGCTCCGCGAGAGCATCGGTTTTGCCGCCGCCGTCGTGCCGCTCCTCATGATCCACCGCCTCCAGCAGGCGGGGCTCTCCCTGGAGGCGATCGTGCTGGCCGGAGCCGGCCTCTATCTCGCCGTCCGGTACGGGGTGGCGTGGCTGGTGTCGAAGTACTCCGTCCAGCGCGGGATGCTTCACAGCCTCCCTGCGGCGGCGGTGGCTGGTCAGGTGGCCTTCCTCTCCTTCAGTACCGAGGAGCCGATCCATCGTTACTTCGTCGCCAGTTCCGTCGTCCTCGGATTCCTCATGCATCTGGTGCTCGACGAGATCTGGGCCGTCAAAGAGGGGCAGTTCGGCCCGAAGTTCAAGACGTCGTTCGGGACCGCGATGAAGTTCTACGGCCCCGAGGCCTGGTCGAACCTCCTCAGCTACGTTCTGGTCGTGGCGCTCGGTGTCCTGTCAGCCACCGACGCGCATTGGAGCGAGAAGACGCTCCCGGCGCGGCAATACGTGCGGCAGCAGATGGAGCAGGCCGCGCGGTCGATGCCATCGACCCCGGCGCCGTGGAACTACCGCCGCTGATTCCACACGGGCGGCCGTGAAGCCGCTCCGCCCGCCGCGCACCTTGCTGAACGGCCGCGGTGAGGCGATTATTGTTGGTTGTCTGCCCCACAATCCCCGGTCCGCCCATGGTCTCCCCGTCGGTCGCGCTCCTTCCGATCGCCGGCGTCGACGTGTGGGCCCTCGTCGTCGGCCTCGTCCTGACGACGGCTGCCGCCTACGCGGGTGGGGCGTCGGTGGCGTTCCTCCGCCTTGGCCACCGGCGGATGCAGGTCCTCTTGTCGTTCACCGGGGGGATCCTCCTCGGGGTCGCGTTCCTCCACCTTCTCCCCCACGCCACCCGGGCCTGCGGCGGGCGTGTCGACGATGTCGCCCCGTGGGTGCTGGCTGGTTTCTTCCTCATGTTCCTTCTCGAGCGTGCCTTCCATGGCCACGCGCACCACGCCGCCGATCCGGAGCACGGGCCCGTCGGAGGCTGCGATCACGGGCCCCACGCCGCCCACCTGCCCGGAGCCCACGATCATCATCCCGGCGAGGCCCCGATCGGCCGCGGAGGCGCGAGCTGGTATGGCGCGTTTGCTGGGCTGGCCGTGCACAGTCTGGCCGACGGCGCCGCGCTGGCGGCCGCGATGGATCTCTCCGCCGGCCGCGGCGGACTGTTGACCGGCGTCGCGCCGCTGTTGGCGATCCTCCTCCACAAGCCGGTCGATGCCGGATTGATCGCCGCGCTGATGCTCAAGGCCGGAGCCTCCCCCGGCCTGCGGCGAACGGTCAATCTCGCCCACGCCTGCCTCGTGCCGCTTGGGGCGGTGATCTTCCTCGCCTGCCTGCGGGGCGCTGGCGGTGGCCGGGAGGAGTTCCTCGGGGCGGCGCTGGGGTTGGCCGCAGGGGCGTTTGTCTGCATCGCCGCCGCCGACCTCCTCCCGGAGGTGGAGTTTCACAGCCACGACCGCCTGCTCCTGTCGGCGTCGCTGGCGTTGGGGATCACGCTGGCAGCAGGGATCACCGTCGCCGAACGGGCCTTCCGGGTGCCGACGCGGGCCGTGCAGGAGGAACTCCCCGCCGCGCCGTCAGCCGTGCCCTGAATGGACCCACAGCCCATTCATGCTTGTCATGGGCTTGGGCGAGTTGGGATCAGCCCTCGACGTCGAGACCGCGGTCGCGGCGGATGACACGAACCTCATCGAGGACCTCCTCGATGAGGGCTTGTTGCCGGCGGATCCGCGGCAGCTGGGACTGGAAGCACCAGGCGATCAGCGCCGCCAGCGCCATGGCGCCGACGAGGTGTGGCGTCACCCAGTTTTGCGTTCCGGGTCGGCCGGTGGCGGGGTCGGCGGCCCCCCCGAGGGCCACGATCCCCACCACGGCGAGCATTCCGATCACTGACCCGGGGAACGCCGCCCGCTTGATCGCCTTCGCGCGTTGGGTGAGCGCGGCGGAGAGGCCGTAGGTCTCCACCACCTCCCGGCACCAGCGGCCGGTGCCGATGAAGTACGTGACCGCCATGCTGTTGACGAGCACCACCATGAGGGCCGCAAACACCCCGGAGAGGCGATGAACGGTGCCCCAGCGGAGGACGGCCCGATCGGTCTGGCCGTGAAGGTCGCCGATCCACAGTCCGAGCAGCGCCGTCGCCAGCATCAGGGCCACGGCAAACATCGCGGCACGGGAGTAGACACGTTCCATTGCCTGGGACGCTCCTCGGGAAGGGCATGGGTGTGGACAGCAGGAGGAAACTATAGGCTGGTGGATCAGACTCGACACGAGTCGACTGTTCCGGCCGCGGTGCGAGGCTTTTCTTCTCCTCGTCGGCCTTCCCCCATGCCGAGGCTTTTGTCTTGCCCGCCACCGGCCACTCCCCTGCCCCGCCTCCCCCCTGCCCCGCGCTCATCTGCCTGACGTGCGGTGATCCGGCGGGGATCGGCCCCGAGGTCGTGCTCGGCGCGTGGAGCAGGACCACGGCCCATACCAGGGCCAGGCTCCGCGTGGTGGCCAGGGCCGAGCTGCTCCGCGACGTGCTGCGAGCGGTGAGGTCGCTGCCGCGGCTGGCGGTGGAGCGGGTGGCGGAGGACGACCCACGCCCCTCGACCGCCGAGACGGTGGTCGTCGTCGAGCCGAACAACGCCGAAGAGGCCGTTCCCGGTGGCCGGATCTCTGCGGCCGGTGGTCGGGCGGCGGTGGGAGCGCTGGAGACGGCCTTTCGGCTGGTGCACGGCGCCTTTCGTCGCGGAGCCCTCGTCACCGGGCCGCTCCACAAGGAAGCGCTCCACGCCGCGGGGCACGACGTCCCCGGGCACACCGAATGGCTGGCGCGGGCCTGCGGGCTCCCCGACGCTGCTGCCTCGATGATGCTCTGGCTCCCGCCGACCACGGATGGCTTGGCGCACGGTCCGCTCGGGGTCGTCCATGTCACGCTCCACGAGTCGCTCGCCACGGCGATCGAGCGGCTCTCCACCCCGGGGATCGTCGCCGCAGGGGAGCGATTAGCTTCCCTCCTCGTAGCGTTGCTCGGACGGCGCCCGAGGATCGGGGTGGCAGCCCTCAATCCCCATGGGGGCGAGGGAGGGCTGTTCGGCGATGAGGAGACGCGGATCATCGCTCCGGCGGTCGCCGCGCTGCGCGCTGCCGGGATCGAGGCCGCAGGCCCCTTCCCCGCGGACACGCTCTTTCTCCGCGCCGCCCGCGGGGGCTTCGACGGGATCGTGGCGCAGTACCACGATCAGGGGCACATTCCGGTCAAGCTTCTGGGCATGTACCGGGCGGTGAACATCACGCTCGGTCTGCCGCTGGTGAGGACGAGCGTCGCCCACGGGACGGCATTCGACATCGTCGGCCGCGGTGCCGCCGATTCGACGAGCATGGAAGCGGCTATCGATGCCGCCGTCCGGCTCGTCGAGGCGGGATGGAGCGGCGCCGACTGACCGGCCGTCACTGCCGCAGCGGTTGGACCTGCGGCATGTAGGCGTCGGTGATGTCGGTCAGGCCCTCCGTGGCCGGCTTGTAGACGAACGCCGACACGTCGACCGGATCGCCGATGCGGACGTCGTACAACTCCATCATGGCCACCACCTGCAGCGCCGCCGGCGAGGTTGGCCGCTTGCCCGGCACGGCGAGCCACTCGATCCGGCAGGGGAAGAGCTCTCGTTTGCTGATCGAGAGTCGAACGCTGTACGGCATGCCGTCGGGGAGTTCGTTGGGCGCGACCCCCGCCTCGCTCTTGATCGCCTCCGCCTTCTCCTTGACGATCCAGGCGAGCGTGTCGCGATCCCAGGTCCCCTCGATGAGCCACACCGGAACGTCGTCGATCACCGCCGACGTGATCGACGCGAATCGGAAATACTGGCGGAGCAGGCCGAGGTGACGCTGCACGCCGCCGAGGTACGCCGATTGGTCCTGGCGGTGGGCGATGCCGAGCGTCTCGAGCCGCTCGCGGATCCGGCGGACGTCGATCCGCTCCACTTGAGGGGGATTCTGGCCGATGCGGCGGAAGTTCCAGGCGAACAGCCCGTCGCAGACGTCGAGGATCTCGAACTCCTCGTCGGTGGCGCTGAGGCGGTATTCGTACCGGTAGCGTTGATCCTCCCCGACCCCCGACTGGACGTAGCGCCCGCTCCCCTTGAGCACCATGTCATCGACCCGGACGAGGTGCCGGACGCGGGCTGAGACCGACGGCACCCGGGAAAACCCGGCCAGGGCGGCGGCGACCACCCGCTCCGCCCGTCCGGCCTGTTCGGCAGCCGATTCGGGGATGGCTGACGCGGAGGATGGGAGAGGAAGCGGGAGTGGGGGGGCAGCGGTAGCCGGGGAGTCCGGGGCCAACTCCTGGGCCGGCTCGGCCGGGGCCGGAGTCAAACGCTGGTAGACGCTGCCCGCCGGCGGTTGGCCGGTCACCGAAACCCCCGACACGACGCACATTCCCAGGCCTACCGGGATCGACATCCACACCGGCGCGTGCCGGCGGAATCCGGGGAATCTGCGGCGGGTGTCGGTCGGTGGGGTCGTCACGACTTTGAGGGTTTTGCCAAAGAATCCGTCCCCGGAAGTCGAATCCATTGGGGCGGGTGGTGACTTCTGCCAGCGGTCCGGTAACGGATGCCGCAGGGCGCGAGTGTACGGAAGCCCCCCCGGCCTGCCCACGGCGGATTCCCGCTGTGGCAGGACGTCCAGACACGACCAGCAGCGATCCGCACAGGGGCTTCCCCGACCGACCGGGACATGCGGCCAATCGTCCGCAGGCTAGAGGAGGTGATCCGATGGTGAAACGACATCTGCAGGGTTTCGTCGGCTTGTCGCTGGCAGCCTCGCTGACCGGCTGCCACATCCCGGCGAACTCACCGTTCACCGGACTGGCCCAGATCCGTCCGGTCGCCACGCCGCACACGAACGTGCTCCCGCCGGCGGCGATGCTCCAGCATCCCGGCCCCGGCGTGGAGGGGCCCGGCCCCGGGGTGATCTCCCCGGTGGGCTACGAGGAAATGATGGCTGCCAACGGCGTCGATGCCGGTGGGATGGGAGGTCCCGGCTACGGGATGAACTTCCCCGCTTCCCAGATCGGCTTCATCGGCCCCGATGGGATGCAGGTCCACTGGGATGTCTCCGAGTTCGGTGGCTTCGACTCCGAACCGCTCGTGACGCCCGGTCGCTACGACTTCGCCCAAGGGGCGATCTACCGCCTCAAGCTCACCGACATCCCCGGTCAGGAAGGGCTCGAGCTCTACCCGACGCTCGAAGTGGCCCCCGTCACTCCGCGGACGGATGCGTTCCTCGCCCACAACGCGATCCCTTTCCAGCTCACCGACGAGGATCTCGATCAGGTCACGAGTGGCAACTTCGTGACGAAAGTCGTCTATCTTCCCGACCCGGAGTACCAGGAACTGGCGGTCGCCGGCGTGGAAACGCTCGTCAGCACGCGTCTCGATCCGGGGTGCGATCCGGTCGTCGAGGCCGATCGCCGCGGCTCGATCCTTGCGATCATCCGCATCGGCAACAAGGACCTGCAGTCTCCCGGGAAGGGGGCTGGGGCCCTGGCTGGGGATGGTGGAGCCGGGATGCCGGGCGCTTCTGCGGCCAATCCGATGCCGTTGGGAATGCCCTGTGGCGGTGATCCCTCACAGCTGCCGCCGGCGTTCCTCGCCGGGATGACGGCACCGACCTACGGCTATCCGATCACCGGGACGCCGATCGGCCTCCCGGGCCCGGCCCACATCCCGCTGGGGGTGCCTGCCGGTCTGCGGAAGCACACGATCACCAATCACACCAAGCACCACATCCCGGGGCCGACGAGCGAACTCAAGCTCCATGTCCAGCAGTCTCCGGGCTTGAGCTACCCCAAGCCGGCCCACCGGGCCTACATCGCGGAGCGGTCGGACGTGCCGAACATCCGGCTCCGTCAGCCCGACGAGGATCGTCTCCGGTACGTCGGCAACGGCGGGCCCGATCCCGACACCGCCGCCGGTGAGTGCCCGCCGGCCCCGGAAGACTTCATCCCCTGAATCACGTCGACCAACCCCTGGACCGGTCGCCTGACCGGTCCAGGGAAGGTCGACGGGACAGACGCTCTCGGTGGTCGTGGAGCCTAGGCTCAGAGCTCGGTGTCGATCGTTCCGTCCGTTCTTTTCCCCCCTTCGTGTTGATGCCATGAACACCCACCGCTCCACCGGATGCACGGCCGGATCGACGACGCGGTGGAACCCTGTCGGGGCTTTGTCCCGGGGGGCTGTCCGGTCAGGGACCGTGCTGCGGGTTGTCCGAGGGCTGCTGGCGACCGCCTGCTTCACCGGAATCGCGTTGCCGTTGCAGGGCGGCGACGCGGGGCCGGAAGAGCAGGTGGATACACTCGCCAGCCGACTCTTGCCGGGAGCGATTGGCGCCCAAGGACACCCGCAGGCCGGTCCCTTTCCGGAGGCCTCTCTGGCTGCGGCGCTCCAGCCGGTCTCGATTCAGGGGCCGAAGGGAATGACGGTTTCCGTCGAGACCTTCGCCGGTTGGTCGCCCCCAGCCGCGGCTCCGTTCCGGACGTCGCTCCTCGTGGGGAGCACCTACCGGGTGCGTCTCGGCGGGGTGCCGGGCTACGAGGGGCTCGAGGTCTATCCGACGATCCGCATCCTCGCCCGACTCGCCACGCCGCCGGGCATGGATCACCGCTTCCCGGTCGAGCTCGTGATCGACGAGAACGACTTCGTCCAGGCACTCGACGGCGCCCACGTCGAACGGATCGTCTACATGGCCTGCGACCCGGACGTCGCCGACATCTCCGCGGCCAACTCCTTCGACGTTCGCCCCTGTGACGACCCCCGCGAGATCGCCGCCACGCTCGGGGCCCCGGTCGCCGAAATCGTTCTGGGCAATCGGCTGCCTGCCCCGGGAGTGGTGCCATGAGCTCATCCCAGCCAGCTGCTCACCGTCCTGGCCAGACCGTCCGCTGGCTGGCCGTCGCCGCCGGCGCCGTCCTGCTGGCGTCGTGCCGCTCGATGTCGCTCACGGTGCCCGTTGCCGCCGTGACGCCGCTCCCGGCCGTCATCGCCTCGGCTGCCGTCGCGGAGCCTTCCGACGCAGAAAAATCTGCGGCCACGCCCCAGGCTGAGGATCGTGCCGCTGCCGCGGAGGCCTCCGAGCTGCCCCTCGTCGCGCCGACGATCCGGGATGGCGAGGTGCACTCAACCGGCCTCGAACTCCCCTCCCCTTCCCTGCCCCGTCTCGGCCAAGCCGGTGGGGCAACGCCGCTGCCAGCCGATGCCACCGCGATCGGTGGCGGCACCTGCCAGGGGACCGAATGTCACCAGAACGCCCCCCACGGCATTCGTGAGGGGGGCTGCGGTTCGCCGCGCTGTCGGCTGCACGCTTGTCGGATTTTCGGAGCCCATGCCTCTGCTGGCTGCCAGGGGGGGGAATGCCAAGCTGGCTGCGGCGGCCCCATCGTTCCCACGATTGCTATCCCGGTCATCGGGCCGTGCCTTGTCTGTGACGGCGGTGATCACGGCAAGCCGGCCGTACCCCGCGGCCGGAATCGCCTCGGCAATCTCACCTCCGGCGACACGGTCGCCCGCTACCGCGCCGATGGACCTGGTCCTGCGCCGGAAGACGAATCCTGCGTCGAAGCGGAGAGTTGTGTCGTCGCTTCCAACTGCACCTGCGTCTACGCGCCGCGGTTCTCGTCGGTCCGTCGGGTGATCCGACCGTTCGAGGATGCCGTCCCCACCGGTCCGCGTGGCGTCGCTCTCGACACCATCGCCGCGTCGGGCGCGGTCGGCCAGTCGGTGCGCGACAAGACCCAGCAGACCCAGATCGTCGCCGCCAAGCTCGCTCAGCCGGGCATTGCCATCGAAGACCGGATTCCCGTGCTGGCCGTCGACAAGGTGCAACCGCCGGTGCTCAAGGAAGGGGTCGACGGCCCGGTTGCCGTCGCGCTCGACCTCCCTGCCGAGAAGGTCCACAACGTTCAGGCTCCGCGGCTGGCGCGGAAGATCGACGTGCCGCTGGCCTGGATGTGTGTCTCGGGGGCGCAGGTGACCGTCAATGGCGAAGCCGCCGACGTGCTCGCTGTCGATCATGGCGTGGCAACGCTCCGCCTGGAGTCTCCGGGCCGCTGCGAGCTCACCCTCTCCAAGCGGGCCGGCAGCGACACCGCCCGCCCCGGCGAGGAACTCGACTTCACGATCTTCCTCCTCAACTCCGGCGACCGTCCTCTCACCGACATCACGCTCGTCGATGCCGTCCCCGGCCGGTTGGCTGTGATCGAAGGAAGCCCGGTGTCGAATCTCCCGGCAGAGATCTCCACCTCGAAGGGGGATGACGGGGCCACGCTCGTCTCCTGGACCTTCAAGGGGACGCTCGCTCCCGGCCAGGGTGGCTTCGTGCGGTTTCGCACGATCGTCCACTGATCGGCTGATCGTTGACGAGGGGCCGCCGGGCCGCCCGATGTCGTCAGCGGCCCGGTCGCTGCGGCCGTCGGCGGGGAACATTTTCCCCTATCTGCCAGGGGAAAAACGATTCGCCGATCCCGGTTTCCGCGCCGCAGCCGCCCATTCGGCCGCGGCCCGCGGAAATCCGCTCGCCCGGTCGGATTGCCCCGTGCCGCCCGAGCCCGTTACCATCGATGGGTCGTCCGCAAGGCCAACTCAACACCTGCTCCCCTCGGGAGCGAATCCCCTCGAGGTCTTCATGTTTTTCCCGATGGCCCGTTCCCGTCGCGCCGGTCAGGCGCTCCTCTGCGCCGCGGGGATCGTCCTGGCGACCGGTGGGAGCCTCTCGGCCCAGGTGGTGGTCGACGACATCGCCGATCCGACCGCCGCCAAGAAGGGGGATGCCAACGGCATCCCCGAGATCGGTGAGATTCCGGACGGAACTCCCGAGGAGTTGCTTGCCTTCATCGACAAGCTCCACAAGACGAACTTCAAGCCGACCAGCCGCCAGCAGGCCGAGGCGTTTCTGGGCCAGGTGGCCAAGACCTCGGTCACCGTGGCCGACAAGATCCTCGATCAGACGGAGCCGAATGAGGAGGCCCAGGCGCGGGCTTCGCGGATGAAGCTCCAAAGCCTGACCCTCCTTGCCCGGCTTGGCGATCGCGATGCCGAGGCCACGCTCGGCGAATTCGCCGAGACGCTCGTCAATGGCGAGGATCCCGAACTTGCCGCCGAGGCCGCGCAGATCGTTCTGGTAGGCGATGCCCAGAAGATCCTCAAAGACCAGGACGTGACCGGGGCGGAATCCGTTGTCTCCCGGATCAACGCGCTGCTCGAGAAAGACCCTGATGACGGGGCGATCGCCCAGTTTGCGATGCAGTTCGCCGGCGCCATGGAGCACATGCCGGGGGGGAGCGAAGCGGCCGGCAAGGCCTACGCCGCTTTCGGCGGGGCGTTCGTGAAGAGCAGCAATCCGCAGATCAAGGCGATGGGAGAGGGCATGGCCGGCATGCTCCGCCGCCTCGGCCTGATCGGCAACGAGATGGAGATCCGCGGCACGAACCTCGATGGCCAAGCGTTCGACCAGAAGACGCTCGATGGCAAGGTCGTGCTCGTCGACTTCTGGGCCACCTGGTGCGGGCCGTGCATCGCCGAGATGCCAAACGTTCTGGCTGCCTACGAGAAGTACCACGACAAGGGATTCGAGGTGGTGGGGATCAGTCTCGACACCGACCGCGATGCCCTCGAGGCGTTCCTCAAGGAGAAGGAGATCCCCTGGACGATCCTCTTCGAGCAGCCCGAGGGACAGGGGTGGCAGCATCCCCTCGCCGCGTACTACGGCATCACCGGCATCCCCACCGTGATCCTCGTCGGCCGGGACGGCAAGGTCGTGTCGATGGATGTCCGCGGCGAGAAGCTCGGTGAAGAACTCGCCAAGATTTTCAAGGACGCCAAGTGAACACCCCGGCAACCGTGCGGCGGGCGATCGTCTCGCGGCGGGCCAGCGCCTTCGATTCCTCCGGGATCCGGAAGGCGTTCGATCTTGCCGCGCGGCTCGACGACCCGATCAATCTGGCGATCGGTCAGCCAGACTTCGCCATGCCGGTGGCGGCGTGCGAGGCGGCCAAGGCTGCCATCGACGCCGGAAAGAGCGGCTACACGCAGACCCAAGGCATCCCGCAGCTCCGCGAACGGCTCGAGGGAGCCGTTCGCGACGAGCTGGGTCAGCCCGGGCGGAAGCTCTGTGTCACGAGTGGCTCGAGCGGTGCCTTGGTCCTCGTGCTCATGGCCATGATCGATCCCGGCGACGAGGTGATCCTCTTCGAGCCGGCCTTCGTGATGTATCGGCCGCTCGTCGAATTCCTCGGCGGCAGATGCGTGATCGTCGACACCTCGCCGTCATTTTCCATCGATGTCGAACGAGTGGCGGCGGCGATCACGCCGCGGACGAAGGCGATCCTCCTCAACACGCCGTCGAATCCGACCGGGTTCGTTGCTCCACTCGAGACCGTGCGCGACCTCGCCCGGCTCGCCGAGCAGACGGGCGTGACGCTCATTAGCGACGAGCTCTACCGCTCCTACTGCTATGACGAGCCCTTCCATTCGCCGGCCGCGCACAGCGACGCGATCGTCGTCATCGACGGCTTCTCGAAGTCGCATGCGATGACCGGCTGGCGCGTGGGGTGGGTCCACGGGCCTGCCGAGATCATCGATGCCTGCACGATGCTGCAGCAGTACACGTTCGTCTGTGCCCCGCAGATCGGCCAGTGGGGGGCGATCGCCGCGATCGACGCCCCGATGGATGTCCCCCTCTCCGAGTGCAAGCGGAAGCGCGACAAACTCATGGCGGGCATCGCCGGCCATTATTCTTTCGTGAAGCCCGGCGGGGCCTTCTACCTCTACCCCGAGGCGCCCGGCGGCTCTGGGCCGAGACCTCCTGAGTGTTCCCGCAGTCGTCGCTGACCCGGATGACCCGCCGGACCGTGCACCCGTCGGTCTCGATCCGCTCGACCACGGTCGGGGTCGCGTCGAAGGCGTCCGTCACGTGGTACTGG
>CAJAYZ010000719.1 GCA_903949225.1 uncultured Planctomycetaceae bacterium | reverse complement strand
TGCTCGGCCGGCGCCCGCGCGACGTGGCCACGAAGCGGCATGTCGGCTATCTGCCGGAGGAGAGCTACCTCTACCCATTTCTCTCGGCGCGGGAGACGCTCGATTTCTACGGGCGGCTGTTCAAGATTCCGGCACGCGTGCGGCAGGAGCGCATCGATCGCCTCCTGGAAATGGTGGGCCTCGATGCCGTCGGCCACCGGCCGGTGGGGGAGTTTTCCAAGGGCATGCAGCGGCGGGTGGGCCTGGCGCAGAGCCTGATCAACGATCCGCAACTGCTGATCCTCGACGAGCCGACCAGCGGCATGGATCCGGTGGGCGCGCGGCAGATTCGCGACCTCATCGCCGACCTCGGCCGCCGCGGCAAGACGGTACTCCTGTGCTCCCACCAGCTTTCCGACGTGGAGGATCTCTGCGACCGCGTCGCGATCATGTTTGGCGGGCGGATCCGGGCCGAGGACCGCTGTGCCGACCTCTTGCGGGAAGAGGGCGCCACCACGATCCACACGCCGGCCTTGGCCGGGCCGGTGACCGACGAGATCCGGGCCCTGCTCGCCCGCCACGGGATCGGGCCGGTGCAGGTGGAGCGGCCGCGACGGCGGCTGGAGGAGGTGTTTCTCGAAGTGGTGGAGCGGGCCCGGGCGGAGGGGCTCCAGACGAGCGGCGCGAAGGCAGGGGGGCCGGTGCCCGACTTCCTCCGCGGCGACGAGAGCGTTGGCTCCGCGGCCGCCGGCGCGCCGCCGGCGCCGTCCGCGACGGTGGACACCGCCCTGATCGACAGCCTTGTGGGAAAGCATGCCGATGGCACGCCGGAGTGATCGCCGCCATCGCGGGTGGCCGGTGCCCTCGTGGGCCGCGGCCGGCGCCACGCTCCTCGTCGCGGCGGGGGCCATCTGGCTCGACCTCACCCCCTTCGGCACCGCGCTGGCCGGCGCGACGGCGATGGCGGCCGGCTTCGGCCTGGGGCTCGCCCTGATCCGCTGGCTGCTCGGCGGCCCCTCGGGGATCGCCGGCGTGGCGCGGGCCGTCGTCGACGAGGCGGTGCGGATGCGGTCGACGCTCGTGCTCCTGATCCTGCTCGTCGGGCTCGTGCCCGTGCTGCCGCTCCTCCTCGATCCCGCCGAGCGGCTGGCCTACCGCGTCCAGTTTCTCATCAGTTGGGCGCTCGGAGCGACGGGTCTGATCCTCGGCTTCCTCACGATCTTCCTGGCCTGCGGGAGCGTGTGCGGCGACATCGACTCGGGCCGGATTCACATGACGCTCTCGAAGCCGCTCGAGCGTTGGGAATACCTGCTGGGCAAGTGGCTGGGGATCGTGCTCTACGACCTGCTGCTCGTGGTGGTGGCCGGCGGCGGAGCCTACACGCTCGTGAGGATGCTCGCCGCCGGGCCCGCGATCGATGCCGCCGACCGCGAGGCGGTCGACCGACAGGTGTTGGTGGCCCGGCGGGAGGTGGCCCCGGAGCCCGACAACCCGCAGGAGTATGCCGCCAGGATCGCCGCCGCGATCGCCAGTCTCGAGGCCGATTCGCCCGAATTCTTCGCCACCCAGCCCGCCGCCACCCGCCGGCGAATCGCGGCCGAGTATCGCCGGCAGTGGCACACCGTCACCCCCGATATGGAAACGACGTTCGTGTTCCCCCGCCTCGGCACGCAGGGCCGGGCCGACGCCGAGGTGCAACTCGAGGTGGAGGCCCGCGTGACGAACGTCGACGTCGATCTCGCCGACGTGCGGTTTGCGCTCTGGCTCAACGGCCGCCCGTGGCCACTCGCCAACGGCACGCAGGTGGAGGAGACACTCCCGAGCCGTGCCCGGCACGTGTTCGATCTGCCCGCCGAGCGGATCGCCGAGAGTGACGATCTGCGTGTGCGGGTGGCCAACCGCAACCTCGTGCCTCCGGGAGAGACGCGCCCCACGGCGATCACGTTTGCGCCCGGTGACGGGCTGCGCGTGCTGGTGCGCACGGGCGGCTTCGAGGCCAACTTCATCCGCTGCCTTGTGCTGCTGTGGGGAAAGCTGGCGCTCGTGGCGGCGGCAGGCGTGGCCGCCGGGGCGATGTTCGACCTTCCGTCTGCGATCCTCGCGACGCTTGTGCTGGCGGCCGGGGCGCTCGGGAGCGAGTTTTTTCGCGACGCCTTGGGCACGTACAATGTGGTGGGTGAATCGACCTGGGGCCGGGTCGTGGACCGCATGACGCTTGCAGCCGGCTCGCTCCGTGAGCAGCAGTTTTACGAAGCGTTTCGCATGCTGCTGGGCTTCGTCTCCGACTTCGTGCTCTGGCTGCTGCCCTCGCTCACGTCCGACGCCGCGATCCGACGGCTGGCCACCGGGATCACGATCCCGTGGCCCGACGTCCTCACCCGCTTGGCCCTGTTGTGCGTCGCTTATCCCCTCGCTCTGGGAGCGATGGGGTGGCTCGTTTTCGACCGCCGCGACCTCGTCCGCAGTTCATCCTGAAGGTTCGTTTGCCCACGCCCATGTCAGACCGCTCGATCCAGGCCGTTGCCTCCGCTGTGCTCGTTGCGGCCCTCGTCTGCGCCGGCTGGCTGGCCCGGTCGATCAGCCAGGAGCGGCAGCAGGAATCGTTGGTCGTGTCACTCGCCGACACGCAGGGGATGCCGCCACACGTGGCGTTGTTGACCGCGGGTCTGGGCAGCTTTCGCGGGCTGGCCGTCGATGCGCTCTGGATGCGGGCCGATGCTCTCCAGACCGAGGGGCTCTACTACGAGGCTCAAACACTCAGCCAGTGGATCACGGCCCTGCAGCCGCGGTTCCCCCGGGTGTGGGCGTTCCAGGCCTGGAACCTGGCCTACAACATCTCG
>CAJAYZ010000718.1 GCA_903949225.1 uncultured Planctomycetaceae bacterium | reverse complement strand
CTCCATGAGTTCAGCACCGTCAAGGGCGTTCTCGAAGACGTCACAGACATCGTGCTGGCGGTAAAGAGCTTGGTCGTCAAAAACCACAGCGACTCGACCCGCGTGATTCGGGTAGAGAAGAGCACGAAGGGCCCCGTCACCGGTGCCGATGTGCAGACGGACGAGGCAGTGGAGGTGGTCAGTAAGGACCTTGTTCTGGCCACGCTCACCGATGATGTTCCGTTCGAACTCGAGATGGTTGTCGAGAACGGTCGCGGCTACGTGCCTGCCAGCGAACACAGCCCGGATGTCCAGGAAATCGGCATCATTCCCGTTGACGCCGTTTTCAGCCCGGTGACCCGTGTTCGTTACGAGGTCGAGGAGACCCGTGTCGGTCAGAAGACGAACTACGACAAGCTGACGATGGAGATTTGGACCAACGGCACCGTGACGCCCGACATGGCGCTGGTCGAGGCAGCGAAGATTCTTCGCAAGCACCTCAATCCGTTCGTTGGCTACACCCAGCAGGGGGCGGCCGTGAATCTGCCTCCGGTCATTGACTGGACCAAGATCACCCCTGAGCCCTCAACTGTCCTGACTTGGGAGGTGCCGCAGCTGGAACTCTCAGTTCGGGCCCAGAACTGCCTCTCGAGTGCTGGCATCCGCAAGGTCTCTGAACTCGTCGTTTTGACCCGCGAGCAACTGCTCGAGATGCGAAACGCCGGGGAGCAGACCGCCGAGGAGATCGAGGCCAAGCTCAACGAACTGGGGCTGAAACTCGGCATGTTGCCGGTTGAGGCCTGATCCCCGCCGGCCGGACCGAAGCATTTTCGCTTCTGTCGGCCGAATCCAACCCTCCCTCCTTTTTCATAACCACCGACAGTTCCGGCCCTCACGGCCCGGCCCCAAGCTGTCCGCCTGAAGGATCTCACCCATGCGCCATCGTCGTAAAGGCCGCGTGCTCGGCCGCAGTCCGTCTCACCAGCGTGCCCTTCTCCGTAACTTGGCCGCTGCACTCATGCTCACCGAGCGGGAGTACGAGGCTGGTGAGGTGGGGGCTCCGAAGGTGGCTGGTCGGATCATCACGACCGTGGCCAAGGCCAAGGAAGTTCGGCCTGTGGTCGAGCGTTCCATCACCATTGCCAAGCGTGGGCTGAAGTCGATCGATCAGGCCAAAGAGTTCGGCACGACCGCGGCACGCGACTCCGCTGCTTGGAAGCAGTGGCGTGAGAGCGATCAGTGGCAGAAGTGGGCGCAGGCTATGGCACCTGCCGTCACCGCCCGCCGTCGGGTGGTCAGGCTTCTCGGCGACAAGCAGGCGGCCCGCATTCTTTTCGAGAAGATCGCTCCCCGATTCGTCGACCGCCCTGGCGGCTACACCCGGATTCTCAAGCTCGCCACCCCCCGACTCGGTGACGCCGGCCCCCGAGCCGTGTTGGAGTTCGTCGGCAGTGGACCGCAGGTCGATCTTGGCGCTGCGCCGCAAGTTCAGGCTCGCCGTCCTTCCCGGGGCGCTGGCGCCACTTGAGGCCGTTGCCCCTCTGTCGTTGCCCCTCTGTCGTTGCCCTTTAGGGAACTGGCGGCGGAGTGTCGTCTCTGAGGCGGCCGGGGCTCGGCGGCCTGCCGTCGAAGGGGTTTTGCCTCCGGACGCCTTGCCGGCGCTCTCTCCGGCCACGTGTCGCCCCCATTTCCAGCCATTGAGGACGGAATCTGGGGTTGCGTGGTGGATTGCGTCGATGAAAAACGATAGACTTTTCACAACGCGATGCGTTTGACCGTGCTTTGGCAGGGAGGGGGCAAGCTCTCTGCCGTAGGCTGGTCTCTGATCAACATCGGGGCTGCGGTCCGGATGATGGTTGAGGCTTGCCGCCTGCACCCCGCACGCCGGAGGTCGGCCATGGCGAGGCACGTACATTTAGGGCGGTGTCTGTCGAAGTCCGCCTTTCTGGGCGTGCACTTGCTCCTCGCCATTTGCCTGGCGGCTGCTGCCTCGCTTGCTGCTGCCGCCCGCGAAAAAGATGAGCACTTCGGCCTGCCGGAAGTGAAGTTCATCAACGAGCAGGTTGCGGCCGGGTGGTCGGATGCCAAGCTCAAGCCTTCGGAGCCCGCCTCGGACCAAGAGTGGTGCCGTCGGGTCCATCTCGACATCATCGGCCGTGTGCCAACCGTTCGGGAACTCGACGACTACGTCGCCGACAGTTCGCCGGTGAAGCGGGCCAACCTCGTCGGACGACTCCTCGGAGACGATTTCGTCGATGAGTATGCCCGCAATTGGGCAGATGTCTGGACGACCGTGCTCGTCGGTCGGAGCCTTGAGAACGACAATGTCAACCGCAGTGGCATGCGGCAGTGGTTGCGCCGCTCGTTTTCGAAAAATGTCCCCTACGACCGGTTTGTGTCCGATCTCGTGACAGCCACAGGGGTCAACAAGTCCGGTGAGAAGGGCTTCAATGGGGCGACGAATTTCCTCTCAGGGAAACTCGAGGACAATGGCATTCAGGCCACCGCCAAGACCGCGCAGGTGTTCCTCGGCCTCCAGGTGCAGTGCACTCAGTGCCACAACCATCCGTTTAACAAGGGAAAGCAAAACCAGTTTTGGGAGTTCAACGCCTTCTTCCGTCAGGTGAGGGCGTTGCGGAAGTTCGAGGGGACCCGTGACGTTCAGGCAATCGAACTCGTCGATGAGGATTGGGCCGGCGAGGGGGGCAACGCCTCTCAGGCTGAGCTTTACTACGAACTCCGCAACGGGCAGATGAAAGTCGCCTATCCGGTTTTCATCGACGGGACGACTGTTGATTCCACCGGCTACCTCCCGGCAAAGATGGACGATGGCACGGAGTATGGCGTCAACCGTCGTCAGGCGCTGGCTCAGCTCATCGTCGACAGCCCGCTGATGCCCAAGGCTGCTGTGAACCGGATCTGGAGCCACTTCTTCGGTTACGGTTTTACCCGACCCATCGACGATCTCGGCGAACACAACGCCCCATCGCATCCAGAATTGCTCGATGGTCTTGGCGAGCGTTTCCGCGGGCAGAGCTTCGACACAAAAGAGCTGATCCGATGGATCACGCTCTCCCACGCCTACTCGCTTTCCAGCCGGATCGGCAAAGGCAACGCGACCGATGATCCGGCTGTGGGCGAGAAGCCGAAGTTCTCCCATTTCTATCTCAGGCAGATGAGGCCCGAGGAACTCTATCAGTCGCTGCTGACTGCCACCGAGGCCGATCAGGCCGAGGAGAAGGGAGAGAAAGCGGCCCGCAAAAAGGACGAATGGCTCTCGCAGTTCATCATCGCCTTCGGCACCGACGAAGGAGACGAGGCAACAACCTTCAACGGCTCCATCCCACAGGTGTTGATGATGTTCAACGGGGATCTGGTCAAGACGGCAACGGGGACGGGCAAGGGGGGCTTTCTCGACCGAATTGCCGCCTCCGACATGACCAACGCTCAGCGGATCGACTCCCTCTATGCCGCGGCGCTTGCCAGGAAGCCGACGCGCAAGGAAATCAAACTTGCCAATCAGATGATGGTCGCCCGCAAGGGAGATGCCATCAGTGCCCTCCAGGATATTTGGTGGGCCGTTCTCAATTCGAACGAGTTCATCATCAACCACTGATTCCCGCACCGTTCCCCAGTCCGCCCCCAGTCAAGACGCCCCCACCGCTCCCTCACCCTTGTCCACCCCCGAGGATTCCCTCCATGTCCGCCTCCAGCCGTTTCATTGACGGGATGAGCCGCCGACACTTCATGAGCCATGTCGCGGGCGCAGCGACCCTCGCCGCCCCGGCGATGGCCTTCACCAACTCGATCCTCGCCAATGCCGCTGACCTGAAGAAGCGGCACAAGTCGGCCATTCTCCTTTGGATGGGAGGCGGCCCCAGCACCATGGACATCTGGGATCTTAAGCCAGGGGCGGCGACCGGCGGTCCCTTCAAGCCGATCTCGACAAGCGCCGACGGGATCCAGATCTGCGAGCACATGCCGCTGATGGCCCAGCAGATGCACCACATGTCGCTCGTGCGATCGATGAGCACGCGCGAGGCAGACCACATGCGCGGCCGCTATTACATGCACACAGGCTACGTGCCGAATCCCAACGTTGAGCACCCCAGCTATGGCGCCGTGATTGCCCACGAACTGGCGGATCAGGTGCCCGATCTTGAGATTCCCCCCTTCGTCTCCGTCGGCAGCGGGAGCGTCGGCCCGGGATTCCTGGGAATGTCGTGGTCGCCGTTCGTCGTCGACTCCAACGGCAATGTCCGCAATCTCGACATGGGGATCGATCCGACCCGGCTGTCGCAGCGTCTGGAGATGCTTTCGGCGATCGAGGAAAAGTTCATCGGAGAGAAGCGTGGGGCCTCGTCCGACGACCACGCCAAGGTTCTCTCCAAGACGGTCAAGCTCATGACGAGCGACCAGATGGAGTCCTTCAAGGTCATGAAGGAGCCGAAAGATGTCCAGGACCGCTACGGCAACACCGGTTTCGGCCGAGGCTGTCTCATGGCCCGCCGGTTGGTGGAGCAGGGGGTGCCGTTTGTCGAGGTCGATCTCGGCGGCTGGGACAACCACGCCGACATCTTCAAGACGCTCTCAGACAACAAACTCCCGGAACTCGACAAGGCGATGGCGGCACTCGTCTCCGATCTTGCGGAACGTGGTCTGCTCGATGACACGGCAATCATCTGGATGGGGGAGTTTAGCCGGACGCCGAACATCAACGGCAACGGTGGGCGTGATCACTGGGCCCGCAGTTGGAGCGTGGCCGTCGGTGGTGCCGGCTTCAAGCGCGGGGTGGTTGTCGGTGAGACGAGTTCCGATGGCAAGGAAGTGGTGACGGAGCCGTACTCGGCCCAAGACCTCATGGCCAGCGTGCTGAAGTCGCTCGACATCTCCCTGGAGACGACGTTCACGGCCAAGAACGGCCGGCCGATGAAGATCGCCAACGCCGGCAAGGTGATCAAGGAGCTGTTCGCCTGAGCCCTCCCGCCGCCGGGGCAGGGGGCGAACCGTCTCCGGCCGGCCTGGACGCTGGCTCGGTGACCTCCGCCCAGGCG
>CAJAYZ010000717.1 GCA_903949225.1 uncultured Planctomycetaceae bacterium | reverse complement strand
GCCCCGCGGCTCCGTGCCACGGCGCGCGAGGCGCTCGAATCGCTGCCAGTGGGAGCGACCGGGGGCATCGGTCATCTCGCGCGGCCGGCGCTGCCGCTCCTGCTCCGTGCCGCGGTGGCCGATGACGCCGCCGTCGGCGCGGCGATCATGGCAGCGGCGGCGCGGGCCCGGAAGATAGCCGCGGAGCTGACCGCGGCGGGGGGGAGGGATCGCTACGTCGCCGGCCCGACCGACTACGCGGCAACCCT
The DNA here is from genome assembly GCA_903949225.1 of uncultured Planctomycetaceae bacterium. Taxonomy (GTDB): domain Bacteria; phylum Planctomycetota; class Planctomycetia; order Pirellulales; family UBA1268; genus QWOP01. The sequence continues at coordinate 6,838 of CAJAYZ010000717.1, read as the reverse complement.
CGGCGCCGATCACTGCAACGGCTTCACGGCGCTGCGGGCCGAGGCGATGCTCGAGGGGGCTGTTCTCGGCGGTGACGAAGCGGCGATCGCTGCCGCCCTCGCCGCGCTCGATGCCGTGACGGTGGCCCATCCGGCAGGCGCCGTGCCCCGTGGGGCGCAGCCCTGGGAGATGCCGCTTCACACCCCCGACATCCTCGCCTCGGCACGGCTGATGCGCATGCACCTCCTCGGCCACCTCCTCGATGGCAACCCGGCCCGGCTCGAAGAGGCACAGTTGTGGGCGTGGTCTGGCGTGCCGTTTGTCTACCTCCGCGATCCGCTCCCCGGGCCGGTGGGGCGCTATGCCACGATTGGTGTCCTCGGGGCCACCGATTGGGTGGCGCCGTTGTGGATCGGGCAACCGGTGCAGTGGTGCGGGCTTGTCTATGCAGGAGCCCTCCACGACCTCACCCGTGTCTCCCCTGAAGCGTCGGAGCCATGGGGGTCGCTCGCCCGCGGGATCACTCGCACCGGACTCCAGATGACGTTTCCGAGTGACGACGCTGCCGATCGCGGTGGCTTGCTCCCTGACTACTGGCTGTTCGGGTCGGGCCGGGGTGATGGGCCGGCGATCAACCCGGCCACGGTCCAGGCGACGCTTGCCGAGGCGTTCGAGGCCACGCCGCTGGTGACGGCGACGCGAATCACGCGGAGCCAGTCGGATGCAGCCGGCCACGTCCTCCATCTTCCCGGCGCTGTGCGCCGCGCGACCTCCACTGCAGCCACGACCACCGTCGAGGTGACGCTCTGGCCTGAGGAGCCCTGCCGGCTGATCCTCACCCGCGTGGCGAGGCTCCCGCATGCAGTCGTCTGGAACGGCGTGCCGATCGAGGCCCGCCTCCTGCCGACAGGCTGCCTCACGATCACGGTTCCAAAGCAGGAAGGGCCCAACCGCCCAGGCACGCTGGTCATCGAATGGTGAGCGGTGTCGACGCCCGTTGGGGCGACTACACCAGTTCCCGGATCAGGCCGCGCTCCGCGAGGAGGTGCCAAGGCCTGCCGGCATTGTCCTCGAGCGTGGTGTCGGGATTGATGCCGAGGTGGCGGTAGATCATGGTGAGGACATGTTGCGGCCGGTAGGGAGCGGCATTCGCTGCCGCCCCGTTGGCGTCGGTAGCGCCGATCACCTGCCCCATCTTCAATCCCCCGCCTGCCATGAGGACGCTCATCACCCTTCCCCAATGATCGCGGCCGGCCGTCTTGTTGACCTTCGGGGTCCGTCCGAACTCCCCCATCGCCACAACGAGCACGTTCCGGTCGAGGCCACGCTCGCCAAGATCACTCACGAGGGCTGCGATCGCCTGATCGTAGCGCGGGCCCTTGCCGCGCATCGATTTCTCGAGGTCTTTGTGATCATCCCAGCCGGGGACACGCACGGTGACGAACATCACCCCGTGTTCGACGAGGCGTCGCGCGAGGAGCATGCTCTGGCCGATCGGGTTACGGCCATAAGCCTTGCGAATCGTGGCGTCCTCCCGATCGATATCGAAGGCCTTCCGGGCGCCGTCGCCGGTGAGCATCTCGAAGGCTTCGTCGGCGAGCGTGTCCATCGCCAGCGTGGTCCCCGCCGTGTCGCGGAGGCGCCGGGCCCCATCGAGCTCTGCCAGGAGCGATTGGCGATCGGCGAGCCGTTCGGGGGTCAGCCCTCGCGCCAGGCTGATGTTCGGCACCGTGAAGGGGGACTTGTTGGGATCGTTGACGGTCTCGTAGGGCGCGAATCCCGTGCCGAGCCAAGCGGCGCCACCGAACCTCATTCCCCTCGGGATCGCGACGAACGCCGGCAGGCCGGGGCTGTTCCGTCCACGGAGATGGGCGGCCACCGCCCCCACGCAGGGCATTTCGTTTTGCCGGCTCTGGTTGTTGCGCAGGAACCAACCCGTTTGCGTCAGGTGGGCGCTGGTCTCGTGGCTCCCCGAGTTGTGGGAGACGGAGCGGACGATGGCGAGCTTGTCTGCGATCCGGGCCTGCTCGACCATGAGTTCGCTGAACTCGATCCCCGGGACGTTCGTGGGGATGGCCCGCAGCGGCCCGCGGACTTCGGCCGGAGCTCGGGGCTTGGGGTCGTAGGTCTCGTGCTGGGTGGGGCCGCCGGCCAGTTCCACGTAGATCACGGCCGCTGCCTTGGCGGATGAACCGGTAGACGTAGTTTCCGCCTGCAGTCGACGCAGCGTCGGGAGGGAGAGGCCGATCATCCCCCCCAGGCCACTGTGGATCAGATGGCGGCGGTGGAATCGATCACCAGCCGCACCGCTTCCGCTCCAGTCAGACATGACTCGCTCCATTCCACGCGGAGAGGGCTTCAAGGGAGACCATCATAATCGATCGCCTTTCAGTCAGAAGCCGCGCCAGGCCCCGTGGCCCGCCGCAGGCCCCCTGCGGAGGGCTGTGCTGGTGTTGCAACGCGTGCGCAAGCGGAGCGACAATCGGGGTTTGGAACGATTTGGGGTGGTCTCCTGAGAGGAGCGTCGAGGCATGGCCATGATCAGGCAGGCGACGATTCGGCGGGCGCGATGGCTGGCGTCTGTGGTGCTCGTGGTCGGAGTCGGCGCGGCGGCTGGGCCGGGGGCGCATGCTGCCGAAGCCCCGGTTCCGTCTGGTGTCCGGTTTGATCGCGACATCCTCCCAATCCTCGCCGACACCTGCTTCGCCTGCCACGGGCCCGATGCGGCCAACCGCCAGGCCGATCTCCGCCTCGACACCCTCGAAGGGGCGACCGCGCCGCGCGACGGCAGCCCGGCGATCGTGCCGGGGAACCCGGCGGCGAGCGTGCTCCTCGAGCGGCTCCGCTCGACCGATCCCGACGTCGTCATGCCCCCTCCGGACACGAACAAGGTCGTGACGCCTGAGCAGCGCGAGAAGATCGAGGCTTGGATCGCCTCCGGTGCTCCCTACGAGGGGCACTGGGCCTACCGGCCGCTCATTCGCCCGGTGCCTCCGGCCGCTGGCCCGGCCATCGCCGCCTTCATCGCGAAGGAGCTCGACGGCGAGGGGATCGAGCCGGTTGGCGCCGCCGATCGGGCGACGCTCGCCCGCCGCGTCTCGCTCGATCTCACCGGCCTGCCCCCTGAGCCTGCCGAGATCGATGCCTTCCTCGCCGATCCTTCCCAACAGACTTACGAGCTCTACGTCGACCGGCTCCTCGCCAGCCCTGCCCATGCCGAACGGATGGCGGCGTGGTGGCTCGATCTGGTCCGCTACGCCGATTCGGTCGGCTACCACGGCGATCAGGAGGTGACGGTGTGGCCATACCGCGACTGGGTGATCCGGGCCTTCGCGGAAAACATGCCGTTCGACCGCTTCACGCGCGAGCAGCTTGCCGGCGATCTCATTCCCGGCAACACGCTCGATCAGCGCGTTGCCGCGGCCTACAACCGGCTGGGAATGATGAGCGCCGAAGGGGGAGCGCAGGCGGAGGAATACCTCCTCAAGTATGCCGCTGACCGGGTGCGCGATGTCTCGGGAGCGTGGCTCGGCTCGACGCTCGGCTGTGCCGAATGCCACGACCACAAGTACGACCCGTTTACGATGCGCGACTTCTACTCGATGGCGGCGTACTTTGCCGACATCGAGGAGCGTGGCGTCTACGACATCGGCCAGGGGCGCGAGAGAGCGTGGGGGCGGATGGAGCTGTTCACGACGCCGGAACAGGCCGTGGAGCTCGCGGCCCTCGACGAGCGCCTCGCCACGGCGAAGCTCGACCTCGAGACCGACACGCCCTCCCTCGCGGCCGCGCGGGAGGCTTGGATCGAACGGGTGAGGCGGAATCCCTGGAAGACGCTCGCGCCGGTCACGAGCGCCGCCAGCGGAGGCGCCACCCTCGCCTTCCAGGACGACGGCTCGCTGCTCGCCTCCGGGCCGCGTCCCGAAACCGGCGACACGACGCTCGTCTTCGAGGTGCCCCCGGGCCCTCTGGCGGGGCTTCGCCTCGAGGCTCTTACCCACGACAGCCTGCCGCAGAAGGGCCCAGGGCGGGCCGACAATGGCAACCTCGTCGTTTCGGAAGTGACGCTCGCCCTCCGTCATCTTGCCGTCGGAAGGGAGGCGGCAAGCCACGCAGACGACAAGCCGGTGCCGCTCACGCACGCGGTGGCGAGCTTCGAGCAGTCGGTGGCTGGCGACATCACGCCGTCGGGGAAGTGGCTGGCGGCCTATGCAATCGACGGCCAGCAGAGCGGCGACAACGTTGGCTGGGCGATCCACGAGCAGGTGGGCCGCGACCAGTGGCTCATCGTCCGTCCCGACGCGCCGGTCGAGATCCCGGCCGACACGCTCTTGGTCGTGACGATCGAGCAGCACCATCCGGTCGGCTATCAGGTGGGGCGGATGCGCCTGGCGGTGGCGGCCGAGGCGACCGATGATCCCGGTCCCGGCCTCCTCCCGGAGCCGGTCCGGATCGCCAGTGGCAAGCCCGCGGCCGAGCGGACGGCCGAGGAGACGGCGCTGCTTGTGGAGCGCTTCCGGGGGAGCGCTCCGGAGCTTGCCGGTCAGCGCGAGGCGCTCGCCGCGGCGCAGCGGGCCCGCAAGGATTTCGTCGATCGCCTTCCCTACATCCCGGTGACGGTGGCTGTCGAGCCGCGGCCCGTGCGGATCCTACCCCGCGGCAATTGGATGGATCGCTCCGGCGAGGTGGTGACGCCAACTGCGCCGGCATTCCTCCCCGGAGCGGCGGCCGCTGCCGCGCTCGATCCGGCCGCGGCAGCCCCGCGCCGCACGAGGCTCGATCTCGCGGCGTGGATGACCGCGCCTTCCAATCCCCTTGTCCCGCGCGTCCTCGCCAATCGGCTGTGGGCGATTTGCTTCGGCCAGGGGCTCTCCCGACGGCTCGACGATCATGGTGCCCAAGGGGAGCCGCCCAGCCACCCCGAGCTGCTCGACTGGCTCGCCTCCGACCTCCGCGACGGCACCGCGCAGCCTTCAGGTACCCCCTGGAACCTCCGCGCGGTCCTCCGGGAGATCGTCACCAGTCGCGCCTATCAGCGCAGCAGCACCGCGCCGCGGGCCGCGATCGAGCGTGATCCCGAGAACCGGCTCCTCGGCCGGCAGAACCGGCTCCGCGTCGAGGCGGAGATGGTCCGCGACACGGCGCTGTCGGCGGCGGGGCTGCTCGTGCGCAAGGTGGGGGGACCAAGCGTGAAGCCCTACCAGCCGGAGGGCTACTGGGATTATCTCAACTTCCCGCAGCGCACCTGGCAGGCCGACAAGGGGGAGAGCCTCTACCGCCGCGGCCTCTACACCCACTGGCAGCGGCAGTATCTCCATCCGGCGATGATGGTCTTCGATGCCCCCAGCCGGGAGGAGTGCACGGCCCGTCGCCCCCGATCGAATACGCCTCTCCAGGCCCTCGTACTTCTCAACGACCCGGAATACGTCGAGGCGGCGCGGGCGCTGGCCACCAAGTCGATGGCCGAGGCGGGGCCTGAGCCGCGGGCCCGGGCCCGCTTCCTCCTCCGCCGGGCGGTTGGACGAGATCCGACGGAGCAGGAAGTGGCGGTCGTTGCGGAGCTGGCGACGGCCGAACAGGCCCGCTTTGCTGCCGATGTCGGGGCGGCTGAAAAGCTCCTCTCGATCGGCGAGCTGCCAGCCCCTCCGGGGGTCGACCGGATCGAACTGGCCGCGTGGACGACCGCCGCGCGGGCCGTGCTCAACATGCAGGAAACCTTCACGAGGAACTGACACCATGAGCCGTCTTCATTCGCAATCCTTCGATCCCCTCGCGGGCCACAGCCCGTGCAGGCGTGCCTTCCTCACCCGCGCCGCCGGCGGGCTCGGGCCCCTCGCCCTCGGCTCCCTGCTCGGGAGCGGGGACTTGAGCCGGGCGCTTGCCGCCACACCTGTCGCGGAGGATCCCACCATCGCTGCGGCGGCGCGCTGGCCGGGGGTGATCCGGCCCTACCATGTGCCGCCGAAGGCGAAGCGGGTGATCTGGCTCTACATGGCCGGCGGCATGACCCACCTCGACACGTTCGACCACAAGCCGAAGCTTGCCGCCATGAATGGCGAGCCGATGCCGGAGAGCTTCACGAAGGGGCAGCAGATCGCCCAGCTCCAGGGGCAGGCGCTCAAGTGCCTCGGTCCCCAGCATCCATTCCACAAGGTGGGGAAGAGCGGCCAGGAGATCAGCACGATCTTCCCGGAGATCTCCTCACGGATCGCCGATCGAATCGCGATCGTGAAGAGCCTCCACACCGAGGCGATCAACCACGATCCGGCCCACACCTTCATGAACACCGGTACGATGATCACCGGCCGTCCAGCGGCAGGAAGCTGGCTGTGGTATGGCCTTGGCTGCGAGGCCCAGGATCTCCCCGGCTTCATCGTCATGGTGAGCACCGGCAACTACGGGCAGCGCCAGCCGATCGCCGCCAGGCAGTGGCATTCGGGCCTCCTTCCCAGCCGATTCCAGGGGGTGGAGTTTCGCTCCAAGGGAGACGCCGTGCTCTACGTCAAGCCGCCGGTGGGCCTCGACGGCCAGCGGGCTGTGGTCGACGCGGTCACGAAGCTCGACGGCCTCCGCAACGACGTCGTCGACGATCCGGAGATCGCCGCCAGGCTCGCGCAGTACGAGCTTGCCTTCCGGATGCAGTCGAGTGTGCCGGGGCTCCTCGATCTTTCCGATGAGACGGCCGAGACGTTCGAACTCTACGGCACGAAGGGGGGCGACGGATCGTTCGCCTCGAATTGCCTCTTGGCCCGGCGCCTCGCCGAGCGCGGGGTGCGCTTCATCCAGCTCTATCACCGCGACTGGGATCATCACGGCGCCGTCCAGGAGCATGTGAAGGGGACGGCGGCGGAGGTCGAT
>CAJAYZ010000716.1 GCA_903949225.1 uncultured Planctomycetaceae bacterium | reverse complement strand
GGTCGGCAGGGGCGCGGTCCGGTGGCGTTGTCATGCGGGAATGCTCCACCGGCGTCAGGAAGGTTGGTTGTCGGGGGGGCGTGTGGCCCGTGCTGAAGAAGGGGAATGATCGTCTCCCATCGTCACGGAGGCGCCGGCGAGGCGCAAACGCACGGCGTCGCCGCGGACCCCGATCGCCGCCAGGGCTTCGAGGACTTCCCGCGATGTCCCGAAAACGTGCACCCGGCCATCGGTGCCGATGCGTATGTCGCTGACGGTGCACTCATCGTCGGCCCGGACCTGCTGCCTCGACACGCGTCGCGCGGTCATGCCCGAATCCTCTGTTCACGCCGATCTCGGCTCTCCTCACCCCACGACGTTCAATCCTAGCAGCGCCGCCTCCCGACGAGCGAGGGGGCCGATGTCGGCCGGGAGGGGATCGGCGAGATCGGCATGGTGCCGCGCCTGCCAGCGGGGAAGGTAGCCATCCCGGATGCTGAAGGGGATCTCCGGCAGATGCTCCGCGAGCCAGCGGGCCACCGGCAGGAAGCAGCACTCGAAGTGCCCGGGGAGGAGGAGATGACGGACAATGAGGTCGGCCGACTCCCGCGCGAGGAGGAGATTGCGCTCCACGATCTCGACATAGCGGGGCACTCCGGCGATCCGTTCGGCACAGGTGTCGTTGCCAAACTTGAAGTCGGCGACGTGGATGTCGACCACGCCGCGGAGCAGTTCGAGGGCCTCAGGGGTGGCGTGGAAATCGCTCTTCCAGACGATCGGAGGCGTATCGCGGCAGCCGGAGAGCGCTCGGAGGATGGCGGGAATGTGAATCGTCGGTTCGCCCCCGACCCACTGGAGATTCCTCGCTCCCCGCTCCCTTCCCCAGACGATCGCCTGCTGGAGGAAGGGGGCGTCGAGGAGCGTCCCGATCCTTGGATCGAAGGCCTTCTCCTCGGCGATGCAGAAGGCGCAGCGCAGATCACACCCGGAGAGATAGACAAGATGCGACGGGACGAGTTGCGGTTCCTCCCCATACTCGACACGGTGGCGGAATACCCGGGCTTCGGTACCGGCCTTGCACCGGCCGAGTTCACCGGCCGATCGATTCACGCCGCAGCGATGCTCGCAGAGGAGGCATTTCCGGTCATGATCGGCCGCCTGTGCGGCCCGTGTGGCAGTAGAGACGGACGGCATCGACTCTCTCCCGCTCCCCTCACCATGACCGGCGACAGAGCCAACCGAATGCGTCCGAATAAGTCACTTCCCCTCCGCCCCGAAGCACCACACCGTGCCATCCCCAGAGGCCATGATCACGCATCCGGCCGCCACGGCCGGCGACGAGGCGAAGCCGTTGCCGGCGTCGAACTCCCAGAGGATCTCGCCATCGGTCGTCCGCAGGGCGACGATCTTGCCGGCCGAATCGCCGACGATCGCCGCCAGTCCCACCGACTCGCCGTCACCGGCGCCGCCGAGATGGACGACGACCGGCGAGCCATCGACCCGCCCGCGCATCCCCTGCCGCCAGGCCCGCGCGCCATCGGCCAGCGCGAAGGCCTCAACGGCCCGGCCGCGCGTGCCGACCAGCGCGAGCTCTCCGGCAATTGCGGCACTCGATCGGTACGCCTGGCCATTCCCCTGGGGTACGAGCTTCCAGGCGACCTTCCCGGCCGTGACATCGATCGCCCAGAACACGCCCCCCTCGCTTCCAAACAGTGCCAGGCTCCCGGCGGCCGCGGGAGTCGTGCCGGTGGGGCCATCGATCGCCACCGCGACATCCTCGGTGCCGGTCGCGGCGTCGATGACATGGAGCTTGCCGTCACAGCCGGCCAGCAGCACCTTCCCGGCAGCCACCGTCGGCGAGCAGCGGATCTGGTCGGCGATGGTGTGCTTCCAGAGCACCTTTCCATCCGCGAGCGCCAGACAGGCGAGCGTCGCATCCTGCGAGCCGATGAGGACGCGCATCCCGTGGTCGCCAGGCAGGAGCGTCGGCCCCCCCGACACCTCGCCCCTGGTCTCGTGGGTCCAGCGGATCTCGCCGCTGGCGACGTCGAAGGCCCGCACCATCCCGGCTCCATCGCCGACGACGACCAGCGGCACCGCCGTGTCGGTCGACACCGCCGCCGCCGAGGGAAAGCCGACGTCGGTCTTGAACGACCAGACCGTCTTCCCATCGACGAGATCGAGGCAGTGGAAGGTGCCGTCGAGGTCGCCGACGAAGATCCTCCCGCCGGAAACGACCGGCGTCGCCTCGAAGGCGGTCTTGTCGAGTTGTCGGTGCCAGCGTTCGGCCAGCGGCAGGGCGAGCCGGGCCGCTGAGCGCCCCGTCCCGGCGAGAACACCGCGAAACATCGGCCACGCATCGGCGGCCGCTTCGTCGCCCCCCTCCGCGGCAACCGCCGCCTGCCCCCCGAGCAACATCGCCAGCACCACGATCCCGCGACACAAGCGTGATCGAGGGCCGGTCGGACGACTCCAGAAACTCATCGGGCCTCCTCGTAGAGCTTCGTCAGATCCTCGACGGCGACAGGACGCGGGTTGAATCCCGCCGTCCACTGGCTGGCAGCGGCGGCGGCGAGAAACCCGAGATCAGGGGTGGCGATCCCCGCCGCGGAGAGCGAGGGGGCGAGCCCACCGGCCCTCACGATCCCCTCGAGCCAGGCGGCGAGCCGATCCCCGGCCCGATGCCCCTCGGCCTTTGTCCCTTCGGGAAGCGCGGCAACGAGTTCGGCGTAGGGGGAATCGTCGCCGGCGGCGTTGAAGCGGACGACATGAGGCAGCATCATCCCGACCGCCTGCCCGTGGACGACGTCGTGGACCGCCGTAAGCGGGTTGGCCAGCGCATGTGCGGCACCGAGCATCGAGTTCTCGATCGCCATCCCGGCCCACGAAGCGCCCAACTGCACCGCCTCACGGGCCGCCACATCGCCGGGATCGGCAAACACCCGCGGCAGACCAGCCGCGAGGAGGCGGAAGGCCTCGCGCGAGAAGAGCCTCGAGGCCGGCGTTGCCGCCCGGCTGACATGGCTCTCGACGGCATGGGAGAGGGCATCGATGCCAGTCAGCGCCGTCACGCGCGGCGGTTGGGTGAGGGTGAGACTGACGTCGAGGATCGCGACCCGGAATGCCGCCCGGGGGTCGCCGCAGGCCATCTTGACGTGGGTCTCGGCATCGCTGATGAGCGCGAAAGACTGCGTCTCGCTCCCCGTCCCCGCCGTCGTCGGCACGCCGATCGACGGGAGCATCGGGCCAGTCGCCTTGCCGCGGCCGTGGTAGTCGTGCATCCGACCGCCGCAGGAATGGACGAAGTTGATCCCCTTGGCGCAGTCCATCGAGCTGCCGCCACCAATCGCCACGATGACGTCGGGGCGGACCCGGCGGGCGACCTCCACCCCGGCGGCGACGTGGGCAGTGGTCGGATTCTCGCCGACGTCGGTGAAGGTGGCGACGGCGTACCCCGCCGACTCGAGGGCCGCGATCCCCAGCCCCGCGTGCCCCGCCTTCACGACTCCAGGGTCGCTGACGACCAGCGCCCGATTGCCGCCGAACTCGCGGGCAAGCGTGCCAAGCCGGTCGACCGCTCCGGGCCCGACGACCAGCCGCGTGGCGGCGCGGAACTCGAACGGCTGCGGGATGGACATCATGAATGGCTCAGGGGAGTCATCAGGCGACGCCAGCGCCTGCCGGCATCTGGAGGGCCCGGGAACGGTAGAGGAAGTCGATGATGTTCCCCTCGTGCGGCTGGAGCCAGTCGAGCTTCGTCGTCGGCACGGGGCCGAGGTTGAGGCGATCGATCTCGGTGCAGTCGATGAGGGCGTGCTGGAAGGCAGGGTCGTCGGTAATCGCCGTGCCGACGAGCGTCGGGCCGATCTTCTCGAGCATC
>CAJAYZ010000715.1 GCA_903949225.1 uncultured Planctomycetaceae bacterium | reverse complement strand
TCGAGTGAAAACTTCCAGGTGCCACGAACCCGGCCGGCGCTCAAGCGGATCATGGCCGACTGGCGCCGACAGACCGGCGGCGAGACGCGGCTGATTTATGTGTGCCGGGAGCTTGTCGATCTCGCCTGCTCCCGGGCCCTCTCGCACCTCGCCGGCGAGGCCGGCTTTTATTTTCTCCACCGCTACGACCTCCGCCGCTGGGCGAGCCACTTCGCCATCGAGCAGATTCGCCATGAACGGTGGTTTCGCAGGCAGCGGGCCCGGTTTGTGGCGCTTGCCGATGGCCCGCGCGAAGCCCTCGCCGCCCGGATCCTCGCGGCCGCTACCGACCGCTCCTTCCCCGGCATCGTCACCGGCGACGACAACGTCACCGCCGGCCGGCTCTCGAGCGCCCCGGCGATCCTCTCCTACGGCCTCCGGGTGATGCACCACTACGCCACCGGGGAAGGAGTCAATGTCCCGGCTGCGTTTGCCGCCACGCTCCCCGTCCTCGGCACGCCACACCTCAACGAAGAAGCCTTCGCCGCCCTCACCGAGCGCTTCAACGCCGGCGTGAAGCGGGAAGTGAAGGAAGGGATCGACGATTTTTTAAAAGCCGGTCCCGTAGCGAGGCAGTGGCGCGTGTGGTTTGAAAAGACCGACATCGCCGGCCACCTGCGGCGCTGAGGCTGGGCGCCGTCAGCCCACAGCTGGCGGCGTGAGGAGCTGCTCCAGCGGCGCGGTGAGAACGTCCTCGGGCGAATGCCCGCGGTGACGCAGCTCCGCGATCGAAAGGCCGCCTGTGCGCTTCGCGAGCCGCTGCCCGCTTGAATCGCACACCAGCGCCACATGGCAGAAGGCGGGGCTTGGCCACTGAAGAGCCTCGGCAAGGAGGATCTGCCGGGCGGTGCTCGTGAGGAGATCGGCGCCGCGAACCACCTCCTCAATTCCCATCGCATGGTCGTCGGCCACGACGGCAAGCTCGTAGGCGGCCAGATCGTCGCGCCGCCAGATCACGAAGTCGCCAAAGTCGACGCCGGCCGTTCGATGGACCAAGCCGGTGGCCGGGTCGCCGGCAAGCGCGTCGGGAAAGGAAATCGTCCGGCCATCGGGCACGCGAAACCGCCAAGCCACCCCGCCGGGATGATCGGCCCGGTCAACCCGGCTCGGCCGGAGGCTCGGCGGGAAGATCGGCTCGGAGTCGGTGGCGTGCGGCGCGGTGGCCGCCTCCTCGACGTCGCGGCGCGAATGGGGGCTGGGGTAGATCACCCCCGCCGCTTCGAGCCGGCGCCAGACATCGAGAAACCAGCTCCCGCGCTCCGACTGCCGGTACGGCGCTGACGGGCCGCCGATATCGGGGCCCTCCGTCCAATCGAGCTTGAGCCAGCGGAGATCGTCGATCGCGGCCACGACAAACTCCTCCCGGCAGCGGGGAGCGTCGAGATCCTCGATGCGGAGGACGAGCCCGGCGGCGCCGGCTCGCGCCGCGGCCACGGCGAAGGTGCGGGCATGGCCGACATGGAGGAGGCCGGTTGGCGTCGGCGCGAGCCGGCCCCGTCGCCCCGGAAGCGGCGCCTGCCTGTCGAGGGCCCGGGCGGGGATCACATCAGCCACCAGGCACCGGTGGCGATCACCCACGCCCCGAGGGCGAGATTCGTGCCGGCGTGGGCGAGGATGCAGTCG
>CAJAYZ010000714.1 GCA_903949225.1 uncultured Planctomycetaceae bacterium | reverse complement strand
GCCGATCCGAGCTCGCGGCTGGTCAACGGAAACAGGTGCCGCACGAACGCCCGGCCGGCGAGCAGATTGACCGCCCCGCGCTTCAGCTTCCGGGCACTCGAGCCGGTCATAGCGAAGCGGACGCGCTGGCCGCCGGGCCGAGGCTGTTCGATCGCGGCATGCACGACGTCGAGGAGGGAGGGCACCTTCTGGATCTCGTCGATCACCACCCATTCGACGGCCGATGCGGCATCGATCTGCTCGCGCAACTCCCCCGGCCGGAGGCTGTAACGGTGCTCGAGTTCCGGGTCGAGGAGATCGATCCAGAGCGTGGCACGGGCCCCGAAATGCTCCCGGAGAAGCGTCGACTTCCCCGTGCCGCGCGGCCCGAGGAGCAGCAAACTGCTCGATTCACTGATCGAAAGCGTTCTCGGGAACATACTCCCAATTTGTACGCCGAATTGGGATTAAGGTCAAACTGGCTCTTTTCCTGCCGCTGCGACCCGCCAATTGACGCCGGCTCGTGCTCGCTGACCACAGAAAAAGGCATCTTGCTGTCACGAAAATCGTGATGCCATGATGCTTTGCTGCGAACGACGATCACGGTCGATCCCGATGTCGAACAGTTGCTCCGGGCAGCCATGGAGGCAACGGGGCAGAGTCTGAAAGCCACGCTCAACGAAGCGGTGCGGCGGGGATTGGCGGGAATCGCGGTCCAAGCGTCCGAGCCTCGATTCAAGGTAAAGCCCCGCCCGATGGGGCTACGCGCCGGCATCGACCCGGCTCGGCGATCTGGCCGACGACCTCGAGGTCGAGGCCTTTCTCGACGTCAGTCGATCCCTGAAGGGCTGACCGCGACTTCATGCGTTTCCGCGGGGTCGAGTGCCGCTTTCCGCTCGAGGCGTGAGCGGCATCAGCTGGCGGATGCCCGCTTGCCATCACGGGTTAGAAGCACCGACTCCAGCGGTCTCGATCCGCCCGCCCGCGCCAGCCGCATCGGCCTCGGCCAGCGTGCGGATATGGTCGAGGACGCGGCGATGGATGCGGTGGATCGAGAAGTCGCTCCATAGCGTCCAGTAGATCTGCGGGTGCATGTCGAAGGTGTACCAGGTGCGCCCCTCGAGCCGCGTTCGCCCGCCCCCCAGATCGACCAGCCGGAATTCGCCGCGCTGACTCTCGAGCGACCGATCCTCGAGATGGGGAGGATGGACATGCCGCCAGGGGGTCAGTTCCACCATCGGGTCGGGCTGATCGACGACGTCGAAGGCGAGCCGAACAGGTTCCTCCCAGACGGTGATCGGCTCGACGAAGTCGCCGGTAGAAAACTCGCAGTGACGCACCGCCCCGACGCCGCTTCCCTCGATTCGGGCCCGCATCGGACAGGCGATCCCACAGCGGAAAAACCAGTCTTCGGGTTCGGGAAGATCGGGAAACTCCACGATCCGTTTCCATACCACTTCCGGCGGGGCATCGACCTCGACGGTCGTGAGGACCACCCGCTCGGGGATCTGCCGGGTGAGGGCCTCGGCGCCGGCGAGGAACGGGATCGCGAGCACGAGTCCTACCAGCTGCCGCATGACGACGGACGTGCAATCGGCCACCCACTTGCCGAGGAGCGCGCCGGCGAGGGCCGTGGGCATCACGATCGGCGCCGCCATGATCAGACAGATGAGCCCCTCGAGGGCCATCGCGAGGAGGACGCCGCCGGCCAGGAGTGTGACGAGCAGGCCGATTTGGAGGGTCGCCGCGGTCGACCGCGACACGGGGCGGTTGAAGACGTACCCGGACACCATCCCCATCACCACCGGCGTGACGAGGAAGAGCACCCCTCCGTACGACTCAAAAACGTAGATCCCCGAGGCGACCGCCACCCCCCCCACCGCGAGGGCGGCAAGCACAGCGACCATTCCTTGACCGGCGCTGTCCAGCGGACTGGCGGGGCGGTCCACCGTTCCCGGATCGGACGGTGCGGCGGGCGTCGCCGGAACGTCGGGCAACAGCGAAAGGAGCGCCATGAAGATGACGTTGAACGGAGCCAAAAGCACGAGTGACCCGAGCCAGGGGGATTGCCCCGCGGCGTGGGCCCGCCGCATGCTCATCGACAGCGCGATCCACACGAAGGGGACCGTCCAAATCGCCAGAAAGAGCCCGAGCCACTCCGGGGCCGGTTTCAGGAACACCTGACGGGCATAGATCGACGGACTGACGAACTCCAGCGGCGTGAGCATGTGGCCGGTCGACACACCGACGGCGACCGCTTCCACGGCGTACTTGAGCACCGCCAACCCCAGACCGCTCGCCGCGTAGGTGGCGCGATCGACCGGCTCCCGGAGGCCGAACCAGATCCGAAGCAGCCTGCGCATGGCGTCCCCCCGGTTGTTGCCCGTTCAGCCGCGCTGATGCGGCGAATCGTCCTGAGACGATACCATACCTCGCTGGGGTGGACTAACCCCCGCGATGCTTGCCGGTCGGTCCGCCGGGTTCTCTCAGCCCTGATCAGCCGTGGCCGCGGGCGCCGGCGAGCCACTCGTTGGCCCAGTTACGCACTCCCTCGATCCCCTTGCGGTGGCAGAAGTCACCGAGGGTCTCTCCCGTCTTTCGCTCCGCCTTGTAGCAGGTGAGGACGGCGGTGATCTCCTTGGCGAGATCCTCGAAGGGAACGACATCCTTGTACTGCTCGTTGAGCCGGTCTCCCAGGAGCCGGCCGCCAAGGAAGAGCGTGTACTTCCCCGCCGTTCGCCCGACGATCCCGATGTCGGAGTTGTAGGGGCGGGCACAGGCGTTCGGGCAGCCGGTCATGCGGACGGTGAAGGCGTCGTGCGAAAGCCCGAGCTTCGCCACCTCCGGCTCGAGTGAGTCGATGAGCCCGGGGAGAACGCGCTCGCTCTCGGCGACCGCGAGGCTACAGGTGGGGAGGGCGACGCAGGCCATGCTCCAGCGGCGGAGCGTCGAGATCTCCTCCGAGGTCTTCACGCCATGGGCATGGAGGATCTCGGCGATCCGGTCACGGTCGCTGGCCGCGAGATCGGTAAACAAGAGGCTCTGATGGGCCGTGATCCGCACCCCCGGCGAGAGCTCGCGGAGGATCTTGCGAATCGCCGTCTTGAGCTGAAAACCGTCGCGGTCGACGATCCGGCCGTTCTCGACGTTGAAGCCGTAGAAGTATTTTCCATCTCCCTGCTCAAACCAGCCGATGTGATCGTCGAAGCCATGGACGTCGGACGGATGGCAGGGGGCGAGCGGCTTGCCGAAGTATTCCTCCACCTTCGCCCGGAAAGCCTCCAGGCCCATCGTGTGGATCGTGTACTTCAGCCGCGCGGTCTTGCGGTCGGCGCGGTTGCCGTAGTCGCGCTGCACCTTGACGATCGCCTCGGCGATGCCGAGGACATCCTCCGGCGGCACGAAGCCCAGTCGCTTGGCCAGGGCCGGGAAGGTCTTGGCGGCGCTTGGCGTC
>CAJAYZ010000713.1 GCA_903949225.1 uncultured Planctomycetaceae bacterium | reverse complement strand
GCGAAGCCGAGCTCGTCGGTGGCTCCGTAGATCGTGCCCCCCTTCACGCCGCCGCCGGCCATCCACATCGAGAAGCCGTAGGGATTGTGGTTGCGCCCCGGCTTTCCCTCTCCCTCGCTGAACGGCATCCGCCCGAACTCCCCTCCCCAGACGACGAGCGTCGAGTCGAGGAGGCCACGTTGTTCGAGGTCGGTGAGGAGCGCCGCGATCGGCTGGTCGGTCTCGCCGGCATGCCGGCCGTGGTTTTTCTCGACACTCTCGTGGGCGTCCCACGTCTCCTCGAGATGGCCGCCACCGGAGTAGAGCTGCACGAAGCGCACGCCGCGCTCGACGAGCCGCCTCGCGATCAGGCAATTGCGACCTTACTCCGCCGTCGGCTCCTGATTGACGCCGTAGGCCTCGAGCGTCGCCGCCGTCTCCTCGCCGAGATCGACTGCCGCCGGCGCCTCCGCCTGCATCCGGTAGGCAAGCTCGTAGCTGGCCGCACGGGCCGCGAGTTCCGTGCCGCCGGGGCGGCTTCTCATGTGCTCGTCGTTGAGGGCGGCGAGGAGATCGAGCTGCCGGCGCTGGCCGTCGCGGCCGAGGTCGGCCGGCACGGCGAGATCGAGGATCGGATTGCCGACGGGGCGGAAGAGCGTCCCCTGAAAACTTGCCGGCATGAAGCCACTCGACCAATTTGGCTGCCCGCCGATCGGGCCGCCCCGCTTGTCGAGGAGGACGACATACCCCGGCATGTCCTGGTTTTCGGTGCCGAGGCCGTAGACGACCCAGCTGCCCAGCGACGGCCGGCCGATGAGCGGCTTGCCGGTGTTCATCTGCACGAGCGCCGAGCCGTGGGCATGGGTGTCGGTGTGGCAGGAGCGGATCACCGCCATCTTGTCGGCATGCTCGCGCATCTTCGGGAAGAAGTCGGAGATCGGGATCCCGCTCTGCCCGCAGGCCTTGAACGGCCGGCAGGCCGGGGTGAGCTTGCCCATCGCGCGGCCGCCGGAATTGATGAACTTCATCTCCGCGGGGATCGTCTGGCCGGCATATTTCTCGAGCGTCGGCTTCGGGTCGAAGGTGTCGACGTGGCTCGGGGCGCCGTTCATGAGGAGGAAGATCACGCTCTTCGCTGGCACGGCCTGATGCGGGGCCCGAGGAGCGAGCGGATTGGCCAGCGGCGTCGCTCCCGCGGCATGGCGGGCAAAAAAACCATCCCGCTCCAGAAGCGCCGACAGCGCGAGCCCGGCGAATCCGGCCCCCATTTCCCAGATCGCCTCGCGGCGCGAGAGGCCGCAGGGAAAGGCAGGCCTGAGAATCGGTCGGTGGGATGGCATCGGGAGGGCTCCGGGGTGTCAGCTCACGCGCGAGGGCTGAGAAAAAGGTGCCAGCCACCATTTGTCTCGAGACCCCGGCCTACGGCCGGGGCCGTGTCGCCGATGGCGACCGGCAAATGGTGGCTGGCACCTTTTTCTTCGGTGGGATGGCATCGGGAGGCGCCCTCGTGGAAGCCGATCAGTCGATCGAGAGAAATTCATTCGTGTTGAAGAGCACCTGGCACAGCGACGCCCACGCGAGCTGCTCGCGGGCCGCTTCGCCTGCCATCTGCGTTGTCACATGCTCGAGTGACGCTTCCTTCTCCTCCGCCGACGGCAACCGGCCGAGGACGCGCCGCCAGGCATCGTCGACCCGGGGCCCGGCCTCGGCGGCCGACGCGAGAACCAGCCCCGCGCACGCATCGGCCTCGCCGCGCACCCAGCCGTTGTTCAACAGCGAGAGCGCCTGGAGGGCGACGATCGACACGTCGCGTTTCCCGGTTGGCACCGTCGTGTCGCACTGGTCGAAGGTCGTCATCAGCGGCACGATCAGGCCGCGCTTCGTAAACATGTAGAGGCTGCGGCGCCGGCAATCCTCCGGCGGCGAGGGCTGATAGGCTCCCCCCTTCATCGACAGCCCTTCGAGAGCCTCTCCATCGATCGGCGCTTTGAAGCTCGGGCCGCCGAGGCGGGGATCAAGGTCGCCCGACACGGCGAGGATCGCGTCGCGGAGGCTCTCAGCATCGATCCGGCGCCGTTCGGCCCGCCAGAGGAGCGCATTGCCCGGGTCGCGATCGGCGAGGGCCTCCATGTCGGGATGGATCGACGCCTGCCGGTAGGTGGCGCTGGTCACGATCAGCCGATGAAGGGCTTTGAGCTTCCAGCCCCCGGCGACGAGATCGGCGGCGAGCGAATCAAGAAGATCGCGGTATTCCGGTCGCGGCCCATTGAAGCCGACGTTGTCGGGATTGCGACACAGACCGTTGCCGAAGTGGTGCTGCCAGAGTCGGTTGACGATCACCCGCGGTGTGAGCGGGTTTTTCGGATCGGTGATCCAGCGGGCGAGATGGGTGCGGCGGAGCGTCGTGCGGGAATCGGCAGGCGGGGGGGGAAAGTCACCGGCAAGCGGCCCAACAAACGACGGCGCCCCCGCCTTCACCTCGGCGAGCGGCCGGTGGCGATCCCCCTTTTTAAGCGCGTGAATCGGCGGAGCCTCGGGGCCGAGGTCGGTCCAGCCGAGGACATCGAAGCCGATCTGCTCGGCCGACGGTCCGCCGAGCGCCTTGGCCCGGCCATTGTGAACCGGCCCCGGCCAGAAGGCGGCAGCGAGCCGGTAGTAATCAGCCTGGGTGATCGCGTCGAACTTGTGATCGTGGCAGCGGGCGCACTTCACGGTCAGCCCGAGGAAGGCGGTGCTCGTGACGTTCACGAGATCTTCGAGCCGGTCGTACTGATAATCCTCGGCGTCGTTCGGCTCGTCGTCCCAGGTGCCGAGGCGGAGGAAGCCGGTGGCGATCGCCGTCGCTTCGCTGCGATCGGGAAGCTCGTCGCCGGCGAGCTGCTCGAGGACGAAGCGATCGAAGGGCATGTCGTCATTGAAGGCCTTCACGACCCAGTCGCGGTAGCGCCAGGCATGCGGCTTCTCGGCATCGCGCTCGTAGCCGTTGGTCTCGGCAAAGCGGGCGACATCGAGCCAGTGCCTGGCTTGCCGCTCACCGAAGTGGGGGGAGGCGAGGAGTCGATCGACCTGTTTTTCGTAGGCGTCGGGCGCGGGATCGGCGACGAAGGCGTCGAGCTCGTCAGCCGTAGGGGGAAGGCCGATGAGATCGAACGAAAGCCGGCGGAGGAGCGTGCGCCGGTCGGCCGGGGGGGCCGGGGCGATCCCCTCGCGCGCGAGCCGGTCGCGGACGAAGGTGTCGATCTGGTGGCTTACCCCTGCCACGGTCGGCGGCGGCGTGGCGCGGAGCGGCTCGAAGGCCCACCAGTCGCGGCCGCCACGCGAGTCGGTCGTCCGCTCGAAAGGATCGAGGTGCCGTCCCTCCGGCCAGGCAGCGCCCGCGGCTATCCATGCCTTCAGGGCCTCGGCCTCGGCATCGGCGAGCTTTTGCGCGACGCCATTCTTCGTCGGCGGCATCTCACCGGCGATCACGCGGGCAAGGAGGGGGCTCGCGGCAGGGTCACCAGGCGTGACGACCGCCCCGGAGTCGCCGCCGGCCAGGAGGCCCTCGGCCCGGGAGAGATCGAGCCCCCCCGAAGGATCACTCGCCCCGTGGCATTCGAGACAGCGCCGTAGGAGCACGTCGCCAGCGCCCGATTCGAAGTCGGCGGCGGCGGCTCTGCCCGCTGCCAGGCAAAGCGTCAGGACCACCATCAAGGCCACGGCCGCAGAGGCCGCGCGGATTCGAACGAGTTTCCCCATGTCTTCCTTTATAGCACGGCTCAGTCCCGCCCCCACGCGGCGACGGTCGGGCGCCGCGGTATGCTTCGGCTCCCACTCTCGTTCCCACCGCCACGCGTGTCTTTCCCATGAGCCCCGACTCGGCCGACCGTCTCTCGATCCCGGGGCATGCGACGCCGGTTGCCTCCCCCGATCTCACCGGGAAAACGGTGTGGGTGATCGACACGCTGTCGCGCGTCTACCAACTCTTCCACGCGCTCCCCGAGATGTCGAGCCCGACCGGCACGCCGGTGCAGGCCGTCTACGGCTTCACCAAAGACCTCCTCGGGATCATCGAGAAGCGGAAACCCGATTATCTCTTCTGCGCCATGGACGCCCCCGGCCCCACCTTCCGCCACGAGAAGCATGCGGCCTACAAGGGGACGCGGGCCGAGATGCCTGGGGATCTGGTGCCACAGATTCCCCTCGTCCGGCAACTCTGCGCCACGATGGGGATCCCCTGCCTGGAGCTCTCCGGCTTCGAGGCCGACGACATCCTCGCCACGCTCACCGCCGCCGTCACCGTGCGCGGTGGGAGCGTGACGCTCGCCACCTCTGACAAGGACGCCCGGCAACTCCTCTCCGACCGGGTAAAACTCCTCAACCTCCGCACGAACTCCCCGCTGGGGCCCGAGGAGCTCCTCGCCGACTGGGGCGTGCGTCCCGAACAGGTCGTCGATTGGCTCTCACTCGTCGGCGACACGGCCGACAACGTCGCCGGCGTGCCTTCCATCGGGCCGAAGTCGGCCACCGAGCTGCTTCAGCAGTTCGGCGATCTCGATTCGATCCTCGCCCGCACCGCCGAGGTGAAGGGGGCCAAGAAGCAGGAAAACCTCCGCCTCCACGCCGACACCGCCCGCGCCGCCCGCGAGCTTGTCCGCCTCGATTCAAACGTCCCGATCGAGATCCCGTGGGAAGCCGCGAAACTCCATCGCCCCGATGCCGAAGCCCTGTCGGCCTTCCTCGAGGCGCTCGGCTTCCAGAGCCTCGTCAAGACCGCCCGACAGACATCCACGCCGGCGCAGCCGAAAGCGTCCCCGGCGAAGAAGGCTGCCGCCAAGGTCGCCAAGCCCGCCGATGATCGTCAGGGGCGGCTCCTCCTCGGCGATGACGACGAGCCATCCACCGCCAGCGCCCCCCCGACGTTTGAGACGCCGGCCGACGATGCGGCCCTCGCCCGGATCGTGGATGACGTGCGGCCGATGGGGCCCGTCACGCTCGCCGTGGCGTTGCCCCCCGGCGCGACGCGGCTGACCGCGCCGCTGGGGATCGGCATCGTTTCGGGATCGCGCGCGGTCTGGGTGCCGGCGGCGCTCCTCTCAGGCACAGGCCCCGGCCGCGGGGCCCTCGCGGCCCTCCTTGCCGACCCTGCCACACCGAAGGCTGCCCACGATCTGAAGCGACAGGAACTGGCGCTCGGCGTCGCCGGATTCGGCTTCGCCGGAGGGGCGTTTGACACCCTCCTGGCCGGTTACCTCCTCGATGCGGGCCAGCGCAACCACTCCCTCGGGGCCCAAGCCGATCTCGACTCGATCGGCTCGAGCGACGATCTCGACGCCGTCGAGAAGGAAGTCCGCCAGACCCGCCTCGAGAGCCCCGCCAATGCTGGCGACGCCGTGGCCGCCTGTCGGGCCACGACCGACCTCGTTCCCCTCCTCGCCACGCGTCTGGAAGAGCAGGGGCTCGCGACCCTGTTCAAGGACGTGGAGATCCCCCTGGCCTCGGTCCTCGCGGCGATGGAACACCACGGGATGCGGATCGATGCGTCGCTCCTCGAGCGGCTCTCCGCTCGCTACACGGAGCGTCTTGCGGAACTCGAGGCGGAGATCCACGCCCTGGCCGGGCACTCCTTCGCCATCGCCTCGCCGATCCAGGTTCGCGCGGTGCTGTTCGATGAGCTCGGCCTGCCGGTCGTGAAGCGGACGAAGACCGGCCCGAGCACCGATGCCGAGGTGCTCGAAGAACTCGCCCCGCGCCATCCCCTCCCGCGGATGCTCCTCGAGCACCGCAAGTTTGCCAAGCTCAAGAGCACGTACGTCGATGCGCTGCCGCTGCTGGTCGAGCCGTCGACGGAATGCATTCACACGACCTTCAACCAGACCGTCGCCGCCACCGGCCGACTCTCCTCGAGCGATCCGAATCTCCAGAACATCCCGGTCCGCACCGAGGAGGGGCAGCAGATCCGCGCCGCCTTCGTCCCCCGCGCTGCGGCAAACCGGTTCGTGGCGGCCGACTATTCGCAGATCGAACTGCGGATCCTCGCCCACCTCTCCGGCGATGCGGCAATGCGAAGGGCCTTCGCGTCGGGAGAGGACATCCACTCGAGCACCGCCGCCGCGGTGTTCGGCCTGGCGGCCGACAGCGTGACCAGTGAGATGCGCCGGACGGCCAAGGCGGTCAATTTCGGGATCCTCTACGGCCAGAGCGCTTTCGGCCTGGCGAAGGCCCTCGGCATCCCGCAGGCTGATGCCGCCGCATTCATCGCGGCTTACTTCCGCACCTTCTCCGGTGCCGAGGCCTTCATCGACGATTGCCTCGACCGCTGTCGCCGCGATGGGTATGTCGCGACGATGCTCGGCCGCCGGCGGGCGATCGAGAAGGTCCGCGACCGGGCCGGCCGCCGAACGGCTGCCGGTGTGTTCAGCCTCACGCTTCCGGAGCGGACGGCGGTGAACACGGTCGTTCAAGGTTCGGCCGCCGATCTCATCAAGCTGGCGATGCTCCGCGTCCGGCGTCGGCTCGCCTCCGAGGGGCTCGCCGCCGCGATCGTCCTCCAGATTCACGACGAACTCCTCCTCGAGGTCCCGGCCGGCGAGGTCGAGACGGTCCGCCGCCTCCTCGTCGAGGAGATGAAGGGAGCGATGTCGCTCGAGGTTCCGCTCGAGGTCACGGTCCACGAGGGGGCGACCTGGGCGGAGTGCGAGAAGTAAACAGACTCCCTCGCCCGGTGCAGGGCAGGGCGGATGGAGGAAGGTAGGCAGCATGATTCTCATCGGGATCATCGGCAGGATCGGCGCTGGCAAGTCGACGGTGGCTAGGCTTCTGGCAGAGCACGGCGCCCGCGTCATCGATGCCGACCGGATCGCCCACGAGGTCCTCCACGACGCAGACGTTCGCCGGCTGCTCGTTGAACGGTTCGGCCCGGGCGTGATCATGGGGCGCCTGCCGCCAGACGCGGCAGACATCGACCGGAAGGCACTCGCGGGAATCGTGTTCGGCCCCACCGCGGCCCATCGTCGGGCCCTTGCCGCGCTCGAGTCGATCGTCCATCCGCGCGTCCACAAACGGATGGAGGCGCTCCTTGCCGGAATCGCTGAGGAGGAACGCTCGCACGGCGTTGAGCCGGTCGTGGTGCTCGACGTGCCGCTCCTCGTCCGCGGTGGCTGGCTCGACCGCTGCGATCGGATCGTCGTCCTCGAGTGTCCCGACGACGTCCGCCGCGCCCGGATCGCCGCGCGCTTCTCCGGCCCCCAGATCGACGCCCGCGAGGCCTCCTGGAACGAGCAATCCCCCCAGGCCTTACCTGCCGGAAAAACGGCAACCGTGGATACATCCAGGGATCCTGCGTATACTCAAAGCCAGATCGATCGACTCTGGTCTGAGCTCTCCCGGCGGTCACATTCCTGACCATCGGCGCTTCCGGAGTGGTCGTTTTTCTGTTGAATTGGGGGGGGATTGTTCGGGCTGCATCCCATGCGGCTTTCCTTTTCTCTCCTGCCGATCGCCCCCCCGCCAGCCACCCACGTCATCATTCCTATCGATCGCTGCGGCCTTGCTGCGGTCTGTACGGATTCCCGCCTTTCCTCCTCGCCCCACCCTTCCGGTCGCGTCGGCTCCCGTCAGGGTGCCGGCCCGCAGCCGTCCCGAGGTGCCCCATGCCCACTGATCCCTCGTTCTCTTCCGACGACGACCTTGACGACGAGCCGATGTCGATCGCCGAGGAGATCGCGGCAGAGGTCAAGCTCGAGGGGGAGGATGCGACTGACCGCTACGAGTCGCTGAAAAAAACCGACACGCACATCACCGCCCTGCAGAAGATGTCGATGCAGGAGCTGATCGAACTGGCGCGCCAGGAACAGATCGGCGACATCACCGGGGCCAAGAAGCACGACCTCGTCTTCCGGATCCTCAAAGAGCGGGTGAAGCTCAACGGCTTGATGTTCGGCGAGGGGACGCTCGAAATCCTCCCGGACGGCTTCGGCTTCCTCCGCAGCCCCGACTACCACTACCTCTCCTGCCCGGACGACATTTACGTCAGCCCCAGCCAGATCCGGCGCTTCGGCCTCCGCAATGGCGCGAGCGTCGCCGGGCAGATCCGTCCCCCGAAGGAGAGCGAGCGCTACTTCGCGCTGTTGCGCGTGGAAGCGATCAACGGGGAAGATCCCGCCAAGCTGTCGACGCGGGTCTACTTCGATGATCTCACCCCCCTCCATCCCGACCGGCGAATCGCCATGGAGACGACCCCGGAGGAGATCGCGATGCGCGTCGTCGATCTCGTCGTGCCGATCGGCTTCGGGCAGCGCGGTCTGATCGTCAGCCCGCCGCGGGCCGGCAAGACGATCCTCCTCCAGAAGATGGCCAAGTCGGTGTTGGCGAACTACCCAGAGGCCTATGTCTTCATGCTCCTCATCGACGAGCGGCCTGAGGAGGTCACCGACATGGAGCGGCAAGTGAAGGGGCCGTCATGCGAGGTGATCAGCTCGACGTTCGACGAGAACGCCGCGCGGCACATCCAAGTGGCCGAGATGGTGATCGAGAAGGCG
>CAJAYZ010000712.1 GCA_903949225.1 uncultured Planctomycetaceae bacterium | reverse complement strand
GGCGTGGAGCACTTCGAGATTGATCGAGTCGGAGATCGCCCGGGTCGAGCCGTCGCCCATGCCGACTACCGACGCGCCGGGGTGATACGACCCGAAGCCACCGACGGTGAGCGGGCCCTTCTCGGCCGGCTCATCCTCGACGAGCCCGGTGAACCGCCGCTTCGAGATCGGCTCGATCCGACCGGTGTTTCGCAGCGTCGCCCGCGTCCCCGACGGCCAGCCAAGCACAACCGGGGAGACGCCGTCGATGGGATCTTCGAAGACGTGCTCCGAGAGGAGGAGCGTGTGCGAGCTGCCGTCGAGAATGTCGTCGAACCGGATCCGGCTGTTGAGGAACAGGAGCCCGTCGTTGCCAACGTCGATCGGCGCCTCGACCGAGTTGTGGCAGCCGGCATAGCTCGACCATCCGATCGGGGCCCCACCCTGGTCGCCGCCCCTTGGCCCGGGGGAGGACGGGCAACGCAGCACCGCGATATTCGCCCGTCGCAGCGTGTCGTTGACCTCGGCGTAGGCCCCGGCCTGCTGATCGAACATCCGGAAGAGGTTGTTCTGTTCCATGTAGGGGAGCACCTGCACCGTCCAGGAGAGATGCTGGCCGACGGCCTCGTTTCGGATCGGGCCGTCGGGATTGATGACGCCGGCCGGAAAGTGACCGGTGTGAAACTCGTGGTTGTGGAGGGCGAGGCCGAGCTGGGTCGTGTTGTTCAAGCAGGAGCAGCGCCTGGCGGCCTCGCGGGCGGCCTGGACGGCCGGGAGGAGGAGGCCGACGAGCGTGCCGATGATGGCGATGACGACAAGCAGCTCGACGAGCGTGAACGCCCGCAGCCGGCGGTGGGAACGGTGCATGGTCATGGGAGAGCCTCCGGGGTAACGGCAGGAGATGGTTCGGGAACGGTGGATGGTGGACTGGCCGGGGCCTGGTCCGGCGTGAAAGCCTCCCGGGCCACGCGGAGGGCGCGCTCGCGGCGGACCGAGTCGGGGCGACCGACGGGATACTCGACGACAAGGCCGAGGCTGACGCCGTCGTCGCTGGGCGTGACCGTGGTGGTCACCTCCGCGGCTCCGGCTCCGACGATTTCTTCGGAAGCCACCGTTGTGCGCCCGCCGGTCCAGCCGGGCTCGGCGCGGAGACGAATGACGGCCCGCTCGGCGGCGGCTTCGAGGAGGCACTCCGCCTGACGGAGCTCGAGTTCTTTGAGGAACTGACGGCGCCCCAGAAGGGCGATCTTCAGCATCCCGCCGAGCATGACCAGGACAATGGCCATCGCCGCCAGGACCGCGACAAGCGTCGCCCCACGACGGCCCCTCGACCGCAGCGGATGGTAGGAAGTGTGGCTCATGGTCGCGCCTCCCCGTCACGCGCCGGCAGGAAGCGGAGATCGCGGCCGAGAACAGCCTCGACGACCAGTGCCGGCGGCTTTCGTTTTGCCTCGGCAGGAGTTCGCGGCGGCCGCACGACCCCCGGGGGGGCGAGTTCTCCGTCTACTCCTTCGGCTCCAAGCTCGAGATGGATATGTTTCTCGGCCACGGTCACGACCGCGGCGCACGGCCCGGCAAGCGAATAGTCTTCGCGGGCCACCGGCGCCTCGTTGCCGGGTGGGAGCAGACGCCGCTCGATCTGTCGATGGTCGGCCGTGTGGCGATACTCGATCGTGCCGCCATCGGGGAGCGTGAAGGCCACGAGCCGGTCCCCGGCCGGCGCCGCGACTTGGGCCCCGACTTGGGCCGCCGCATGGACATCGGCCCGGAACTGGCGGGCGAGGCGGGCACTGGTCCGCTCGTCTTCGAAGAATCGGCGGCTCTCCGACTGGGCCCGCATCACGCCGTGGAGGAGCATGGCGCTCGAGGTGATGACGAGGCTCACTCCCCCCATCGCCATGAGCAGCTCGACAAGCGAGATGCCCCGCGGCGGACGTCGACCGGAGATCGGGAGTGGCATGATTCTCATGGCGTTTGCTCCCCTGAAGCAGGCCGGAGCCATCCGGCAAGGCGGAGCGGGTGGCCGCGGCGGCCAGGTTCGTTCCACTCGATCGCCAGCTCGATCCGCTGCAGGCCGTCGTCGTCAGGGGCGGCGGCTGCGGCGGTGAGCGTCGCCCCCGGGAGGTGCGCTGCGGCGAAGAGGGACGGCGCGGGGGCAGCGAGGAAGGCCTCGCGTGCGGCCGGGGGGAGCGTGTGGAGGAGTTCCATCCGATTGGCAAGCTCCTCGACGGCGAGGCGTTGGTTGCGTCCCGAGACGAGCAGCCGGCCGTGGCGGACGAGGAGCCCCGCCGACACCGAGATGATGACGGAGAGGATCCCGAAGGCGACGAGGAGCTCGAAGAGGGTGACCCCGCGGCGCTGCATGTCCCGAAGATCGACGCGGCGTGGAGGGCGAAGCGTGGTCATTAGGTGAGCCCTCGAATGAGATTGAAGAGCGGCTCCATGACTCCCATGGCGATGATGAAGACGAAGATTCCCATCGCCATCACAAACGCTGGAAGGAGCAAATCGGAGAGGAGCCACATCCGTTCGAGAATCCGTTCCCTATGCCGGCGCGACAGCGCCCGCGTCACCCAGCCCGCATCAGGGCTGGCATCGAGGGCCGCGGCTTCGGCCAGCGAGAGAACTCCCGTTCGGCTCGATCGGGCGGCGCCGTCTGGGCCCTGCGCTTTCTGCCGGAGGGTCGAGCGCAATCCCCCGT
>CAJAYZ010000711.1 GCA_903949225.1 uncultured Planctomycetaceae bacterium | reverse complement strand
GGCCCGCAGACCGGCTTCAATGGGGACGATGGCTCGACGGTCGGCTCGCTGACAAACTCCGGCACGATCAGCGGCGGCAGCGCCGTGGTGGTCGCGACCAGCGGCACCGTGACCAACGCCGCCGGGGGCTTGTTCAACGCCACCGTCTACGACGCCGTTTATCTTCGGTCCGGCGGGGCCCTCACGCTCGTCGACAACGCCGGCATGATCAGCGGCCCGCAGACCGGCTTCAATGGGGACGATGGCTCGACGGTCGGCTCGCTGACAAACTCCGGCACGATCAGCGGCGGCAACGCCGTGGTGGTCGCGACCAGCGGCACCGTGACCAACGCCGCCGGGGGCCTGCTCAGCGGCACTGTGGGAGAAGGCGTGTATCTTCGCGGAGGCCATACTCTCTCGCTCCTCGACAATGCCGGCACGATCACTGCCGGGGGCAACGGGGTGTATGGCGTCGCGGGCTCGACGATCGGCACGCTCACCAATTCGGGCACGATCCAGGCGGGGGGCAACGGTCTGCAGCTGGCCGCATCGGGCACGGTGACGAACCTCGCTGGGGCCCTGATCAGCGGGACCGCAGGCGACGCGATCGTGACGACCGGTTCGGTCCAGCGGATCGACAACGCCGGCACCCTCACCGGCGGAAACGCTGGTATCCAGGTCATTGCGGGTAGCCACGTCGGGCTCATCGACAATGCCGGACTGATCGACGGCGGGAGCTACGGTCTTCTCACCCAATTTGGCGCCTCGGTGACCACCCTTACCAATTCCGGTACGCTCGAGGGAAATCTCGCCGGCGGCATTGTCAGAATGACAAGCGGGACGCTCACCAACAGCGGCCTGTTCAGGGGAACCTACCAAGGTCTGACGGCCACAGGGACCGTCGACACGCTGACCAACACCGCCGCTGGTCGGATCGAGGGTGGGCTCACGCTGAACGGAGTGACAACGACGGTCGTCAACGACGGCCTGCTCAGCGATCCCACGGGGGACGGGCTCGATAATTACGGAACGACCGGGACGATCACCAACAACGGCACGATCACGGGGGCGTGGGGCGTGTACCAAGACGGCACGCTGACAACCTTCACGAACTCGGCCAGTGGTCTGATCCACGGAGACGACGTCGGCTTCTACGTGGACTCCACGACCGACGCCATCGACAACTATGGCACGATCACCGGCAACACCACCGCCGCTGTCGAGTTCGATACCAGTTCTTACGACATCGGCGTCCTCACCAACCATGCCGGGGCGCTGATCGAATCGTCGGCGGGCGACGGGGTTCTTGTTGGGACCTATGGCAATGACTACGCCGTTGAGTCCGTCTCCAATGCCGGTGTGATCCGCGGGGCGAACTCGGGCGTGCGGGTGGAGAACGGCAAGCTGTTGTCGCTTGTGAACACCGGGACGATCGCCTCTAGCGGCACCGGGAGCGGCCCGGCCGTTCGCGTCGGCCCGGCCGGCATTCTCGGCGACGCCTCCGGCACCAGTGGGCCGGCGATCGTGAGCACCGGGGCCGGCGCCCTGCTCGCTGGTGGCATCATCAACTCGGGCACGATCAATCAGGGCTTCCTGATTGGAAACCAGAATGTCTCCGTCGGGGGGGGAAGCGGCTTGGGGGTGTTCGACGGCGGCACGCTCAACGTCGTCAATGGCAGCCTGACGTTTACCGACGGCACGCTCCAGCTCAAGGCTGACGTGTCGGTCAATGGTGGCGCCGGGCTGTTTCTCAACAACGCGACGCTCGACCTGCTCGCCAATCAGACGGTGACCGGCAACTTCCAGCAGTCGTCTTCCGGCACGGCGCTGATCGAGCTGCTGGGGCTGACGCCGGGGAGCTACGGCCACCTCGACGTCACCGGCACCGCTGACTTTGCCGGTGCCTTGGCCTTCAACGACTCGCAGCTCTCCGGTGGGATCGCCCCGGGCGAGACGTTCGACCTGTTCAGCTTCGCTTCCTACACGGGGGGCTTCAGCTCGCTAGTTATGAACGGCTCAGCCCTTTCCTCGCTCGGCACTGGTGCTTGGGCCTACGGAGGCCTGATCCTGACCGAGATCTGGACCGGGACGACGATGAGCCTGGCGGTGACCGGAACGGCCGTGCCGGAGATCGATCCGGCCTCCTTCGGCAGCGCCCTCTCGCTCGTCCTCGGGGCCCTCGGCCTCGCCGAGCGGAAGCGCCGCCGCGTGATCGGCTGACGCTCGTCCGCTCCGATGAGCGGCCGGGTGGTCTTCGCCAACAGTCCATCCCCGGGCCGGGCCATTCAAAATGCCCGGCCCGGGGCGACTGGTGGGGCGGACGCTCAGGCGAACGAGATTGCTACAGATCCCCATGCCCACTCCCAAAGCCCCCACACCAAGAGAACCTCCCATGGCACAGCCATCCGCGTCTGAAGCCTTCCACCGGATCGTCACCCGTCACTCGAGCCAAGGCAGCGCCTCGTCGGGGCTTGTGAATGTGACCTTCTTCGTCGGGGCCGGGTTTTCCAAGACCTGGGACACCACCTCGCCGACGGGGAACGAGCTGTTCACGTTTCCGAAGGAGTTCCTCGCCGGGATGGCGGACGACATCGAGATCGACGAGCTCCTCGCCCTCCCCGGCTATCCGACGATCGACGATGCGGCGCCGGCGGCCTTCAAGGAGCTGCTCTACAACCTCTCGATGCAGCTGAAATACCCCGGGATCCGCACCCGTTACATGGATGAATTGAGCATCCGCTTCGTGATCGACGAGATCAAGGCGGTGGTGCAGAAGCGCTTCGAGACGATCAGCAGCCTCAACTATCTCGACGAGGCGACCGGCCGGTTTCCGGCGCCGCCTGAGCCGACGGCCAACCAGACGAAGATTCTCGACTTCTTCCAGTGGATGAGCAGCCACCAGGCGATGAAGGAGGGGGCGGCGCGGGGCGTGCACGCCCAATTCCTCTCCACGAACTACGACTACGTCGTCGAGACGATCCTCGACAACGTCGGGGAGAAGAACGCCCTCCGCAACACCTACCGGGGGATCACGCCGGCCCGGATCAACGGCCGGCGCAACCGGAATGTCGTCCAGGATCACTGGTCGATCAACTCGCTGATCAAGATCAACGGTGGCTTCGAGATCGTCCCCAGTGGCGATGCCTTCGACTTCGACTACCGCCGGCGGTCGTTTGACGCGATCCGGGAGGCGGCCCCCGAGATCATGATGCCGTCGAAGGAACAGAACTACGCCAACCTCTACTTCTCCTCGATCTTCCCCAAGGCCGTCCGGCTCCTCCAGGAGAGCGACGTGCTCGTGATCGTGGGCTACAGCCTGTCGGAGGAAGACGCGCTGCTGCGATTCCTCATCCGGCAGTTCGCCGAGGATCTGCGCGACGTCCATGGGAAGTCGATCTTCTACGTCGACTACACCGATGCCGATGTCCTCGAGGAGCGCCTCCAGGGGTGCTTCCGCTACATGAACCGGATGGATGTGAACAACGTCTTCACCTTCTC
The DNA here is from genome assembly GCA_903949225.1 of uncultured Planctomycetaceae bacterium. GTDB lineage: Bacteria > Planctomycetota > Planctomycetia > Pirellulales > UBA1268 > QWOP01. Next base: position 888 of record CAJAYZ010000711.1, on the reverse strand, counting down.
CGGCGGCTTTGTCGAATGGATCGACCAGATTCTCCGCCGCACCTGAGTCCCCCCCCGAGCCCTCGACAGGCAAACGATGAAAACCTTCCTGACGGCTGATTGGCACATTGGCGAAGAACGCTTCGAACTCATGCAGCGCCCCTTCCGGGCGGTCGCGGAATACATCGACGCGCTCGTCGCCCACCACAACGCCGCCGTGGCGCCGGACGATCTCGTCTATGTCAACGGCGACGTCCTCTACCAGAAGGCTTCGCCGGAGGTGTATCTCCCTCATGTGGCCCGGTTCCATGGCCGCAAGATCCTGCTGCGGGGCAATCACGACAGGCCGTTCACCGATGCGCAGTTCGCTCCCTACTTCGAGCGGATCGTGCCGGAGGGGGAAGGGATCGACGTCACGATCGCCGGTGTCCCCTGCTTCATCACTCACTATCCCTCACTTGCCCGAGAGGACCGCTTCAATCTCGTCGGGCACATCCACGGCGCCTGGAAGTTTCAGCTCAATTCGCTCAATGTCGGCGTCGATGTCCACCACTTTCGGCCGGTGGCCGAGGAGCAGATCCCGTTCTTTCTCGAGGCGATCGAGTCGTTTTATGACCTCGACGTGTGGACGGCCTATCAGCCGGCCAATCAGGCCCACTTCGCCACCCGCGGGAAGAAGTCGACGTATTTTGAGCCCAAGGGATCGACCCCGGCGTAGCTCCCTCCAAGCCTGCCGCGTCGCCCGGGTATCCTCGAGTGCGCTGGCGGAGTCACCGCGGCGGCGCGAGGAGCGAGAGGATGGCAGCGACACCAGGCCCGCACGATCGGCTTGCGCCCCCGGCGCGGCCGCGCGCCGGGGGCGCCTTTTGTTTCGTGTCCAGGCTCCTATCGGCGCTTCTTGCCCTCGCG
>CAJAYZ010000710.1 GCA_903949225.1 uncultured Planctomycetaceae bacterium | reverse complement strand
GGCTGTTGCCGCCGGACGATTCATTCTTTTGTGAACAACTCCGCCCGCCGTCGCGATTTCGTCGCGACGGCGGTGCTGTTGCCACGCTGCGGCAGCCTCAGCCGGCGGCCCGCAGGCTCGCCATCACCCGCTCGGCGGCCGCCTGCCCAGAGGCGATCACCTGCGGAATGCCAACCCCCTCGTACGCCGCGCCCGCGAGGGCCAGGCCGGGGAGCATGTCGAGGCGTCGCGTCATCCGCTCGATCCTCTCGAGGTGCCCGAGGTGATACTGCGGCATCGCCGCCGGCCAACGGGCAATTTCGATGAGCTTCGGGGGGCCTGAGGCCCCGACGATCGCGGCGAGTTCTTCGCGGGCGAGCGCGACGAGTTGGTCGTCGTCGAGGAGATTTCGCTCCGGGTCGAGCGCGCCGCCGAGAAACACCCGCAGGAGGCAATGGCCTGCGGGAGCGCGACCGGGGAACTTCGCACTCGAGAAGCTGACCGCCAACGCCCGCCGCCCCTCGATCCGCGGCACAACGACCCCGGCGGCATCGAGGGGATGGGCAACCTGCTCCCGGGCATATCCGAGCACGACGACAGCCGAGCCGGCGTAGTCGATGCCGCCAAGTTCGGCAGCGAGGGCCTTGTCTGCCGTCGCCATCACCCGCGCGGCGATCGGCGTTGGCAGCGCGAGGACCACGCCGTCGGCGTCGATCGTCTCGGTGCCGACGACAGCTCGATCGAGAGAGACGCGCCATCTCCCCTCTGGGAGGCGCTCGAGCGCTGTGACGGCAGCCCGACGCCGTTCGACGCCGGCCGCTTCGATCCGCTCGGCGAGCCGCTCCGGCAGCGTGCCCATGCCGGAGGCGAGCGTGACAAACTGGCCGTATCGGGCCCCTTCCGCGCGGTGGGCCGTGCCGAGGCTGCCGAGTCGGGCCTCCTCCGCAGCCGAGAGGCTGCCATGCTCCTGCTCCATGCGGAGAAACTCCGGGCAGGCAGCAGCCATGCTGAGGCGGGCCGGATCGGCAGTCCAAATTCCGGCGACGAGGGGTTGAACGAGGCGGTCAAAAGCCTCGCGGCCGAGCCGACGGAGGGCAAACGATTCGAGCGACTCGTCGCCGCGATCCCCCGGCACGGGCGATTTCGGGGGGACGTTTCGTTCCGCCAGGAGCCGCGACTTCCCCTCGGCGGAGAGGATCTCCGTCGCTTCGATCCCGGCCGCAAGCCCGGGGGCAAGGAGGCGGAATCCGCTCGGCACCGGGAGCGTGCGCCCCGCCCGGAATACGAGCGCCCGCCGCGACGGCTCGAACACGCTGATCAGTTCGTCGGAGAGCCCGAGGCGGTCGACGAGGGCCATTCCCTCGGGACGGGCCGCAAGGAAGTTGTCGGCACTCCGCTCGATCAGCCAGCCGTCGCGCTGGATCGTCTCGACAACCCCGCCGGCACGTCCCTTGGCCTCGACGAGGATCACCCCGGGCCGGCAGGCCGTCCCCGGCGTTCCCGCTGCCTGGAGCGCCTCGGCGGCCACGAGCCCGGCGAGCCCCCCACCCACGACCACGACCCGGGGAGGGTTTGCAGGTATGGGGGATGTCGATTCCCTGGTTGGCTTCATATCCCCCATTCTACCGCAGGGGGATGCGGAACGGCCTCGTGATTCGAACGGGAAAACAGCCGTGGAAAGCTGGTCTAGACCGGAAAAGCGGGGAAGCCTACTGTCCCGCCTTGGATCACGGGCTTCCTCCGCCGGAGGCCGTCCGAACGTTCAAGGAGGAACCTGTTGTGGCCATGCATTGGGACTCACGGGCTCGGGGAATGAAGGGGCTCGCCGTCGTCCTGCTCGGCACGGCGCTTCCGTTGATCGGGGCGTCGGGGGCCGAAGGGGCCGAGAACGCTCCGGCGCGCGGTGGCTACCGTGTGCCGCGCTGGATCGAGGAGATCGGTGAGACTGAGAAGCCCGCCACGCCGCGGAGAGTGCAGACCCGAGTGAAATCCACCGGGAAAGCTTCCTCCCCAGTCGTCAGTTCGCCGGCGCCGCTGCCGGGCGCCGTTCCCCAAACGCTGCCGCAGGTTTCCGCCACCCCGCTGACAATCGCCGCCACGCCGACGGCCGACAGCGAAGGAAAGCCTGGCCGGGCTCTGCTCCGCTCGCGGACGCCCTCCGACCTCAATCCCCAGGTCCGGCTCGTCAGTGGCTGGGGTGCCCTCGGCGACGAGCCTCCCCTCGGCCCCCAGCAGGCGGCCGAGTTCACCGCCGACGACGAGGCGACAACTCCGATCCGGGCCGCTGAACTCGGCCCTGAGACGAGCGTTCTTACCGTCAGCGACGAATCGACCCCGGCCGATCCCTCATCCGAGACGACCGCCACGCTTCCCACCGAGGCCGCTCCGGAGCCGACCCTGGCCCCCGTGGCCACGGTCCCCCCCGCCCGGCCTCAGACGGCGCCGGAGGGCCCGCCGCTTCCCGATTCCCGGAGCGAACCGACGCTGGCCGTCGACCCGGTGACCTTCAACGGGATCTGCCCCGGGAAGACGACCCGCAATGAACTGCGCGCAAAGATGGAGCCGAAGTTCGGGCTCGGTGAGGCATTCATCCGCGAGGATGGCGCCAAGGGCTACGCCTGGGCCCTCGAGGAAGGGCCGCTGGAGCGGGCCGAGGCAACGCTCGACGGCGACGTCGTCGACTCGATCCGCATCAAGCTCTCCGATCCGCTGTCGGTGGATGAGCTGTCGACGTTTTTCGAGATCGGCGATCTCAATTCGGTCTCGATCCTCGACGAATCGGGCGTGTCGATCGGCGAGGTTTACCCGGAGTGTGGCCTGATCTTCAGCCTGAAAGCCGGCACGCGCTCGGCTCTGGCGGTGATGATCGAGCCACTCGACCCCGAGGCCTTCGTGCTCCGCGCCGAGGGGGAGATCGAAACCGACACCGACCTGGCGATCATCGACCTGAAGTTTGCCGTCGAACTCGATCCCCAGCACCTCCGCGCCCGCCGGATGCTCCTGGCCCTTCTCTGCGAACAGGGGAAGTGGCAGCAGGCCCTGGCGCTGGGAACGGTCACCGAGGAACTCGACCCCGAGGATGTCTGGACCCGTCTCAAGAATGCCAGCGTGCTGATGGCTTTGGGGCGCCATGACGAGGCGAGGGAGCGCGTGCTCGCCGTCAAGGTCATGCCCCGTCTCGAAGGAGTGGCCCCGGCCCAGGTCGAACGGATGCTCGGGCGGATCGATGTCGAATGCAGCACGCCGGACAACAAAGCCGCCGTCAAGCACTTCGACACTGCGATCCGGGCCGCGATGCAACTCCGACAGGCACGCTCGAAATCGATCCGCGAAGCCTCCCGCGACGTCCTCCTCGATGCCAACCTCGGCATGGCGGTGGCGATCTCCAAGGGAGAGTGGCAGCGGAAGGGAGAGGTGGTTGCCAAGTGGCTCGCCGCCGCATCGAAGATGGTCGACGACGTCAACCCCGACGATGCCGATCGCTCCCTCCTCGAGATCCAACTCTGCCGGGGGGCCCTCGCTGCGGCCGCTGGCAGCGATGTGGTCGATCCGCTCCCGTGGGTGAAGCGGCTGTTGGTGACCCGCGACCGGATCAATGACGATCTCACCGATGCCTGGCAGCGCCGGCAGGTCGATTGGGAGGTGGGGCTCGGCCTCACAGACGCTCTCTCGGCCAGTCAGAAGCGTGGCGAGGCTTCCGATCTCCTCGACAACGCCACACTGACGGTGGCCTACCTGGAACGTGGTGCCGAAAATCGGGAGCTCACTGAAGCCGAGCGGGCCTCGGTGGGAGATCTCCTCTTCCGAATCGGCGTCCTCCACAGCCTCCAGAACGGCGATCACGCCACGGCGGTCACCTGGTTCGACAAAGCGCAGTCCTACTGGGACCGGAACGGCTCGTTCGAGTCGCACGGCGAGGTGGGCCGTCTTGGCGAGTCGTACGTGAGCATGGCCGTGTCGTACTGGCAGGTCGACCGTCGCGACGACGCGCTCGATCTCTGCCGACGTGGCATCGATTGCATGGTGACCGCGGTCGACAACCGTCTCCTCGACGAGCCGGCCCTGGCTCTCGCCTACGGCAACCTCTCGATGATGTACGCCGAGCAAGGCGAGGACGAGCGGAGCAAGACCTACGCCGAGATGGCCAGCCGCGCCGAGGCTTCGGCACAGCGGAAGTAAGCATCCGGTTCGCCTGGCTCCATGGATGGGGCCCATGAACCGAGTGGGAGGGACGCGTCCAGGGAAGGACGCGTCCCTCCGTCATTTCCGGGGGGCGGAGTTTGTCGGCCGCGGGCCCCTCAGCCGGTGGAGGCAGGGCTGACTTACTCTACAGGCCGTCACAGCAGGCTCTCGAGGAGGAGTCGCATCTTGCGGAGCTCCCCCACCTGATCGACGTTCTCCAGCGGCGGCAGGTGCACGCTCAGGGCGCGCTTGTAGCCGACCCGCTCGAGCTGATTGAAGAGCTTGCCATACTCCACGTTCCCCTGGCCGATCCGCACCTGGAAGGCGTCGGGCTTGGTGTCACGGAGGTGGACGTGACAGACATACTTGAGGATTGATTCCCAGCTGGCCATCTTCTTGTGCCCGAAGATGAAGTGGCTCGGGTCGAGCGTCACCCACAACCCGGGCACGTTGCGGCAGAGGGAGGCCGTGGTCTCGGCATCCTGCGTCATCCGTCCGGCCTCAGTCTTCACGCCCACGAGGGCATCGAGGCCGGCCGCGATCGCGACGAGCTTTCGGAGCCGCTCGATCTCGCCATTGAACGGCGTGCCAAGTTCCGACGATTCCACGACCATCGTCACCACGCCGAGCGACTTCGCCAGCCGGCAGCACGATTCGAACTGGTCGTACATCGTCGGCGACTCGGCCGCCACGAACGACACCGCCACGGGGCGGAGCCGCTGCAGATCGCTGCACTCGCGGATGGCGAGGTCGGGATTGGCGGCGACACGGGCGGGCTGGAGGTGACCGCCATGCTCGTGGACGTCGATCTCGACGGCGGTGTACTCGAGCTCCGCCAACCGCTCCATGGACTTGGCCAGGGTCATTTCCGGGAAACACTCCGTGCTCACGCTGACGATCACGCTGCGTCGCTCCTGATGGGTTGCGGCCTGCGGCGGAGTCGCCGCCGGGCAGGCTGTGGAGAGCGTGGACAATGGCCTCGGATGCACTTGTCCACGGACAGCCCCACAGCAAGGGTAGCGGTCCCCGTCTCCGGATGGCAACATGATCCTCCGTTCCACCCCGGCACCGGCCTTCACGCCGGAGCCGGAGACAGGTCGTAATAAGGGAGTCTGCCGCGATGAATCCTCCTTCCCTCCCCTCCCCGTCGGCCCACACGCCTCCCCCGCGTCGAGGACGCTTCTCGTGGGTTCCCTGGGTGATCGCCGGACTGTCAGCTGTGGTGGCCGTGGCCAGCTTCGGGGCCAACGCTAGCTACTTCCAGAAGGCGGGGCAGGTCGAGGAACGCTGGCACTCGCTCTCCAAGAATGCCCCCAACCGGGTGGCGATTGTCGATGTCGTCGGGGCGATCATGGGGGGATCGGGATTCGCCCGCCAGCAGATCGATCGGATCGCCGAGGACGAGTCGGTCAAGGCGATCGTCCTCCGGGTCGAGTCCCCGGGGGGCACGGTGGCCGGCAGCGACGAGATCTTCCACCGGCTCTCGACGCTCGTGAAGAAGCGTGATCTTCCGGTCGTCGTCAGCATGGGCTCAATCGCGGCCAGCGGCGGCTACTACGTGGCCATGGCCAACGGCGGCCGCGAGGATGTGATCTTCGCCGAGCCGGCCACGCTCACCGGCTCGATCGGCGTCATCATCCCCCACTACGACTTCTCCAAGGCGCTGCGGAAGTTCGACGTCACCGACGACTCGATCACCAGTGGCCCGCTCAAGGAAATGCTCTCCCCCACGAAGGAGAGGGATCCGGAGCTTGCGGAGCGGGAGCGGAAGGTGCTCCAGTCTCTCGTCGACGACATGTTCGCCCGCTTCAAGGAGGTCGTCCGCGAAGGACGACCGAAGCTCGACGAGGCGGCAGTCGATGCCGTAGCCACCGGTCAGGTGTTCACGGCCAGGCAGGCCCAGGACGCCGGACTCGTCGACCGGATCGGCTTCCTCGAGGACGCCGTCGACCGGGCCGTCGAACTGGCTGGCCTCACGAAAGACACTGCCCGAGTCGTCCGTTACATCCGTCCCCGCGGGGTCCTCGACGGACTCCTCGGCGTCGACATCGCGGCCCGCAGCGACGGCGATCCGGCCGGAAGGACCGTCACCGGGGCCTTCCTCTCCAAGTCGGTCCTTGATGCCTTCGTCGAATGGACCACGCCGCGAGCCTGGTATCTGTGCAGCGCCTGGCCGGCGATGGTGACAAGCGGCCGTTAGCCCTCGACCACCCGCCGTCCCAGGGCGCCGATGGCCGCATGATCCGCCGGCGTGAGCCGGCGACCAGAGGCCCGGGACAGGGCTATCCGGCACCAGACATCGGCCGTCGCCGTCGCCTCGTCGTCGCACCGGACATCGGCGTGATGGGCGACGGCCAGCGCGCTTGCCGCATCCCTGACCACCGCAGACAAGCTTCCGACCTCCAATTGCCGCTCCGCCAGACCACGGCCGTGCCGGCGGATCGCCCGATCGATCGCGATGGCGCTCGCGGCCAGCACCTTGCGAGCCGCTGCCGCATGCTCCCGGAGACGGCGGTCGAGGATTCCAGCGTCATGTCCGGCACCTGCCAACCGCGCCACGCGCCAGCCGAGCCAACCGACGGCGGCGCCAAACCGACTCCCCTGTCGGAGGCGTTCCGCGAGCGGATGGCGTTTGGAGAGCCCCTTGAAGAGCGCCAGCCCGAGGAGATCGCTCTCTCCTTCGTAGACGCCGACGGCGAGATGATCGTGGAAGGAGTCGCCGAGCGGATGGCCGACGAGGAAGGCCCGGCCACCATGAATCCCCAGGGCATCGATCGCTCCCTCGCGGACGGCCTGACTGGCCACCACCTTGGCCGTGATCGCCTCGAGTTCCCCCCCCATGCCTCCTGAGGTGTCGATCGTCGCGGCTGCCCAGATCGAGAGCGCTTCGCAGGCAAGGCTGCCCGCCGCGATTCGGGCGAGCCTCCCCTGGACGAGCTGTCGCGACGCGATCGGCTGGCCCCAGGAGGCACGGCGGAGGGCGTGCTCGCGGGCATGGGCCCGGAGGAGACCGAGGGTGCCGGCTGCCTGGGCGGCGAGCGTGCTGCGACCGCGGTTGAGGCCGTGCCAAACGAGCGCCATCGCGTCCCCTCCCGGGCCCTCGATGACGTCCTGATCGTCGACCGTGAACCCACGGAACTCGAGGGCGTGGTTGGCGGTGTGACGGAGTGGGTGGAGGGCGTAGGAGAGGAGCCGGAAGCTGGGCGTGTCGCGGTCGGGAAGGCGGGCCAGCACCACGGCCGGTTTGCCATCGGCAACGACAAGAAGCTTCACGAGCCGGCCATGCGTGGCATTGGTGATGAACATCTTCGTGCCGTCGATGACGAGCCTGCCATCCCGCCGGGCGAGCGTCGTCCGCACCGCTCCGAGGTCGCATCCCACCTCCGGCTCGGTGGCACCAAACACCGACAACGGCCTCCCCGCCGCCAAGCCGGGCAGGTGACGGGCCTGCTGCGACGGTGTCCCGAAGGCGACCAGCGTCGACACCGCCCCGATCGCGGAGTGGACAGCGAGCATCCCTGCCGCGGAAGGCACGATGCCGGCGATCTTCGTCACGCTCTTCACCAAGTCGACGACCGTCCCCCCGCAACCGCCATGGGCGACCGGAACATGCACGCCCCACAGCCCCGCCTCCCCCACGGCGGCCTCGGCGGCAGGGGTGAACAGCCCCTCCGGCCGCGGCGGCGCGTCATCGAGGGGGGCCGGCGGCAGCTCGGTCGTCGGCATCGGGGCGTAGAGCAGGCCCTCGGCGCGCAGCACGCCCAGCCGCCGCTGTGCTACGTCGAGCACCCCGGCGATTTCGTCGGGGAGCGGTTGTGTGGCGAGGGCGGCGGCGTTGGCAAACCCACCGTCATCCCCGCGCGGAAGCCCCCACAGCGCCGCGGCGATGCCGACGGTGGCGCGGGGGGAGGGGACGGAGGGGGGGGAAGGTAGGGCGTCGCCGCGGGGCACATCGGCCACGCCCGGGGGCGGGGAGGGGGCGGAAGCGGCGTCGAGCGTGGCCGCGAAGTGGTTGGCGATCGAGGGGCGCTTGAGTTTCATGGAGTGGGTCATCTCCCCGCGGTCGATGTCGAAGGGGCGGTTGACGAGCACGATGCGACGCACTCGCCAGGAACGAGGGAGCGACGCCTGGCGTCTGGCGAGCCTGCGGGCCAGCCAGCGGAGGAGACGCGGATGACGGAGGGCCGCGCGTCGCGACGCGACGCGGATGCCGAGCGACCGGAGCGCGGCCCGGACAACGGCAGGCTCGGGCACGATCAGCGCGACCGGCGCCGGAAGCCGATCCCCGCAGACACACACCTGCGCGACGATTGCGTCATCGGCAAGAACGCGCTCCACCTCAGCCGGCGGAAGCTTCGTGCCAGTGGAGAGGACGATCGTGTCGACGACGCGACCGGTGATGCGGATTCGACCGTCGGCGGCGATCTCGGCGGTGTCGCCGGTGGCGATCCATCCGTCGGCCGCATCAGCCTCAATGTCGGCGCTGTCGGCGGCCGGCGGCGAGCTGTCGGGTGGGAGAAGCTGCCCGAGGGCCCGCGAAGGGGTGCGGACGAGGAGTTGACCCATTGAATCGAGCCGGACATCGATGCCAGCAAGCGGCCTGCCGACCCATCCCGGCCGGTATCCCCGCGGGTTGTCGAGCGCCACCACAGGACCTGCCTCGGCGAGCCCGTAGCCCTCGACGAGCGGCACCCCCCGCGCGGCAAACAGCGCCTGTGTCCGCTCCCGCAGCGCCGCGCCGCCGGAGATGCAGACTCGCACTCGACCGCCAAGGGCAGCGGCGAGATCGGGGATCGCCCCCGACCGCACGCCCCGTTCGAGACGTTCATAGAAAGCCGGCACGCCGAGAATCACCGTCGGCGGCAGGAAGCGGCAGGCGTCGAGGAGACGCCGCCGGTCGGGAACGACGTTGAGACAGCCGCCGCGGACCAACGCCGTGGAGAGATCCCCCGTGCAGGCCAGCGCGTGGCTCATCGGCAACCAAGAGAGCCGGACGTCGTCGGATTCGTCGAGAAAGATGGCCGCGGCGGCCAGCGCGTTGGTGGCCAGCGACTGCTGCGAGTGGACATAACCGCGCGGCCGTCCTGTCGTCCCCGAGGAGAAGAAGATCCGCGCCGGCGCGTCGGGATCGATGGCCGCCGCGCGCCGTGCCACCTCGCGCCCAAGCGCCTCCGGATCGGCAGCGCGGCTCCGCCAGGCTTCCGAGCAGAGCCCCGCCAAGGGAGGCGGCAAGCGCTGCCCCCGACGCGGCGCCGTCCGGCGCCGATCGATGACACGCCGCGGATCAGAAAGCCCGCCGAGCAACCGTGAGGCATCGCCAGGCGGGAACGGCCCTTCCTCCCCACTGAGCACGACTCCGGCCGGGGCGAGCCAGGCGATCTGGTCGAGGAGCTCGGAACGCGGGGCCTCGGCATGGAGCGCCACCTGAACGACGCCGGCGAGCAGGCAGGCGAGATCGACGACAACCCAATCGACCGAGTGCGTACCGACATGGACGACCCGGTCACCGGGGCGCAGGCCCGTCGCCTCGAGGGCCGCGGCGAGATCGACGGCGGCGGCTGCCGCCTCGAGCCAGGTCCAGGTCGTCGTCGCGTCATCGGCCGACGGCTGCGTGGCCAAGGCAGGCCGGGTGGCGGCATCGCCGAGGCGAGCGACGAGGAGATCGAGGAGCGTCGTGTCGCGGGCCTGGCCCGGAGGATCGACGCCCCCCCGAGCCGACTCCGTGCGGGTCGTCACGTCGCGATCCTCTCCACGATCAGCGCGATCCCCTGGCCAAGTCCGATGCACATCGTCGCCAGGCCGAGCCGGTCGCCGCGGTCGTGCATGGCGTGAACGAGCGTGGTGACGATGCGGACACCACTGGCACCGAGCGGATGACCAATGGCGAGCGCCCCGCCGCGGACATTGACCCGCGCCGCATCGAGCCCGAGCTCGTCGACACACCACAGCGTCTGGGCGGCAAAGGCCTCGTTGAGCTCGATGAGGTCGATCGCCGCGAGGTCGATCGACAACCGGCGGAGAAGCTTGGCGGTGGCGGCCACAGGGCCAGTCCCCATCACGGCCGGTGGCACCCCGACCACGGCACCGGCGACGACCCGCGCCAGCGGCTCGAGACCCTGCCGCCGGGCTTCGGCCAACGACATGATCACCAGCGCCGCGGCCCCGTCGCTGAGCGGGGCGCTCGTCGCGGCTGTCACCGTACCAAGCTTGGGGAGGAACGCCGGCTCGAGGCGGGCCATCGCCTCGCGGCTCGTGTCGCGCCGCACCGACTGATCGATCGTCGCCTCGATCAGCGCCCCGGCCTCGTCGTGCCCGAAGACCGGCACGACCTCGGCGGCGAAAGCCCCGGCGTCGATCGCGCGCACGGCCCGGGCGTGACTCTCGAGAGCCCAGTCCTCTTGCCGTCGCCGTTCGATGCCACGCGACGCTGCCAGATGCTCGGCGGTCAGCCCCATCGAGAGCATGCCCCGGCTGGAACGGGCCACGACCCGGGGATGGAAGTCGACTCCCTCGTCCATCGGCTGGTGGTGCATGTGCTCGACGCCGGCCACGACCTGGACATTCTCGGCCCCAGCAATGATCGCGCGGCTTGCCTGGAGGATCGCCTCGAGGCCCGATCCGCACAGCCGATTGATCGTCACTCCAGCGGTGGAGAGCGGCAGGCCGGCCATCAGTGCCACCGCTTTGGCGACGTTGCCGCCAAGTTCGCCACGCTGCTGCGTCGCCCCGAGAAGGAGATCCTCGATCGTCGCCGGATCGACACCGCTCCGCTCGACGGCCGCCACGACCGCGGCCGTGGCCAACTCGTCGCCACGCACCTGCCGGAAGAGGCCACGTTCGGCGTGCGACCGCCCGATCGCCGTGCGGCAGCAGGCAACGATCACGGGTGTGAGCTCGGGCGGGCGGGGAAGAAGCGTGGCGGGCATGGGGGAATCGGCGTGGCGTGGAGGAATCGGAGTGGTCAGCCGGTAAACCGGCCCCCGTCGCGGGCGAGGGATTCAAGGCGGGGCGTCGGTCGCATGCGGATGCCGAGTTCGGCGAGGGCTCCAAGTCGGCGAACGATCTCCGCCGCTCCGAGGGAGTCGGCCCAGGCCAGAAGCCCGCCACGGAACGGCGGGAATCCGAGGGCGTGGATGACCGCTAGATCGACGTCGCAGCCGTCGCGGACGATCCCCTCGTCAAGCACCCTCGTCGCCTCGAGCACCATCGGGAGGACAAGCCGGTCGATGATGGTCCGCTCGTCGCTGCTGCAAGGCGGGAGCGCATAGGGGGCGACCACCGCCGCCACGCCGTCGTCGGGCCGCTCGATTCTGGCCCGGGGGCCGGTGCCGCCATAGCGATAAAATCCTCCCCCACTCTTCCGCCCCAGCCGCCCGGACTTGACCATGGCCGGGATCACCGGCGAAGGCTCGATCCGATCGCCGTAGGCATCGTTGAGAACGAGGCCGGCATAGAACGCCGTGTCGAGGCCGATCATGTCGTAGAGCTCGAGGGGGCCCATCGGCATCCCGAAGGCCCTGGCGGCCCGATCGATTTTCCGCGGATCGACTCCGGCCCGGAGCATCTCCACTGATTCGTGGAGATAGGGCATGAGCATCCTGTTGACGAGAAACCCGGGACTGTCACGAACGACGATCGGGCACTTCCCCAGCCGTTTGGCGTGGGCAACCGCGCGAGCGACGGTGGCGTCGGAGGTGGCCGGTCCGCGCACCACCTCGACGAGCATCATCCGTCGGACAGGATTGAAGAAGTGGAGACCACAGAATCGCGACGGATCGCGGAGCGCCTCGGCGAGCTTTGCGATCGGGTTGGTGGAGGTGTTGGTGGCGATGACGGCATCCGGCCCGACGACCGCCTCGATCTCCGCAAGCACCTTTCGCTTGATGTCTGTCCGCTCGAGAACGCTCTCGATGACGAGATCGGCATCGGCCAGCGCCGTGGTGTGCGTGACGGTGCGCAAGTGCCCTGCCAGCCGGACGGCCCGGGCCTGATCGGTGGCACGGCGGCTCCGATCCCAGGCCGCTTCCTGAAGGATCTCCGGCACGCTGCGGGCAAGCGCTTCGGCCTGCACGTCGGCAAGCGTCACGGCACATCCGGCCCGGAGGTGGGCCGCAGCGATCCCCGCCCCCATGATCCCCGCGCCGACGACCGCCGGGCGCTGGAATGCTGCTTCGTCGGCATCGCCCGGCGGGGCGGCGGGAGTGCCGTGATCCGCTTCGACGCCCCGGTCGCGCCGGTTTTGTTCACCGAGGCGAAACACCCGCACCAATTGCCGGGCCACAGAAGAGCGAGCGAGCGAGGCGAATGCCTCCCCTTCGATGGCGCCCGCCTCGATCGCCGGCACGATCGACGTGGCCAGAACTGCCTCGAGAATCGCCGGCGGCGCCGGGTAATGCCCAGCGGTCCGCCCCTGGATCACCGCGCCGGTCGTCGCCTCGAGAAACTCTCGTTCCTCGGGAGCCAACCCGACCGGCAGCGAACGGCGCCGGCGCTGCTCGAGGTGGGCGCCGGTTCCGGTGGCCGAATCGACGAGAAGTCGCGCCGCAGCGAGGGCCTGCGCAGCCGGGACACACGCATCAACCAGCCCCAAGCGCGCGGCGGCGGCCCCGCTCATCGTCTCGCCGGCGGCGATCATTTCCACGGCCGGCCCCGGACCGATCAGCCGCGGGAGCCGCACCGTCCCTCCCCACCCGGGCAGCAGACCGAGCTTCACCTCTGGGAATCCCAGCACCGTTGTCTCGGCGGAGGTCGCCACCCGGTAATCGCAGGCGAGGGCAATCTCCAGCCCTCCCCCCAGACAGACGCCGTCGATGACGGCGACGGT
>CAJAYZ010000709.1 GCA_903949225.1 uncultured Planctomycetaceae bacterium | reverse complement strand
GACAGCCGCTGCTTGTCCCTTGGCTCCGGGCTGAAAGGCGACGGCATAGGCCCCCGCCTCCGGCAGGGCCACGCGCGCCACCTCACGGGTGCCGGTGGCCCGATAATCGTCGAGGGTCTTCCATTCCTCGGCCGAGCGCTGGCTGCCGTTGCGGTTGGCATCCCCCGGCACCTTCGCCATCACATCGAGGACCGGCTTCGGCACGTCGGCATCGTAGTCGTAGCTGGCGATCACCAGTTCGCCATGGCCATCGAGGCTCGAGACGGCGGCCACCCGTTTCCCGTCAGCGGAGAAGCGGACGCCGAACACGCGCCCCGGGAGGGGAAAGAGGGGGAAGATGAGGTTGGCATCGTCGCCGATGACGCGGGTGGCGTGGCGGTGGATGCGGTAGACACGCGGCGTGCCGTCGGCGCCGGCGACGACGATCTGGTCGAGCGTCGGATGACGGTCAAGGGCGGAGAGCCCACCGCGGAGGGCGCCGGGGGTGATCGAGGTGATGTTGTCGATGAACCGCTGCGTCGCGAGTTCTGTGAGCTTCGTCGACATGTCGCGGCCGACGGAGATGACATGATCCCCCTTCGGCGCGAAGACGGTGTCGAGGGCCCAGTCTTCGTGGGCGCCCTGATAGAGCACCTGTTCGCCGCTGGCGACGTCGATGGCGCGGACGGTGTTGTCGGTGCAGCCGAAGGCGATCAGCTTGCCATCGGGCGACCAGGAGCCACCGAAGACGGTGTCGAAGGTGACCGAATGGGAGCGGACGAGACTCCCGTCAGCCACGTTCCAGACCTGCACTTCCCCCATCCGGCCGGGATTGCCGCCAGTGACTGCCAGGTGGCTGCCATCGGGGGAGAAGCGGACACGCTGGATCCGTTCGGAGAGGCCAACGAGGCGGCGGAGCGGCGCTGCGGGCACCTCAGCCCCGGCCACGTCAAACAGGAGCACCTCATGAAATCCCGAGACGGCGAGGAGCCGGCCGTCGGGCGAGACATCGAGCGAGGTGATCACCGGCTGGCGAGAGTAGACGGGGGGGTGCTCGGCATCGACGCGCTGGGCGGCGGAGGGGGGCGTGTCGTCTTGGGCTCCTTCGCTGATCCAGCGACGCACGAGCGCCACGTCAGCCGCCGACAGCGGCTTCCCCTGCTTCGGCATCTCGGCGACGCCGTCGGGCCCGGCCGTGATCACCTCGAGGAGCCGGCTCTCCTCCGGCTTGGAGGGGACGATCCCCGCCATCCCGGAATCGCCCGGGGCGAACATCCGGGCCACGTCGGTCATGACGAAGGCCCCGTTGGCCTTGGCCGGCTGGTGACAGCCCTGGCACGTGGCCTGGAAGAGGGGCCGGATCTGCTTGTGGTAGCTGACAGGCCCGTCGACGGGGGCCTCCGCGGCCGTGGCCCCACCGCCCTGGAGGAGGACAAGGAGCCCAGGCAGACAGGCCCAAACGAGGCGACGAAGCGTGCAGACCGGACGGCTCGACATGATCATGATGACTCCCTGAACGGGGAGGGGGGGCGCAGTACGACACACCGCCTCTCCCCCCGTCTTTCCCATCATACTTCAAGGCCGGTCGATTCACCCAGACTCGCCCGGAAGCTGTTCAACGACGACTTCGTCGAGCTCGGTGCCGTCGACATCCCTCCGGAGGAGGAGGTAGGCAGCGGTGGCAATGGCCCAGAAATAGCCCCATCCGAACGATCCGACGATCGCCCCGACCACCCGCGACCAGAATCCGAGGGCCTGAATCCCCAACGGCCCGCCCCCCCCTGGCCCGGCCGTTTCCAGGCCGGCGAGGACCTCGGCCGTCCGGG
>CAJAYZ010000708.1 GCA_903949225.1 uncultured Planctomycetaceae bacterium | reverse complement strand
TGGGGGGAAGGCCGACGCCTCCACCAACGCTTCCGTCGGGGGAGCAGCCGGCACCGGGGGGGCGACAGCTGGAAGTGGTGGCGGCAAGGCAACGCCGGGGGGCACCGCCGAGGCCTGGAGGGGCTCGGCACCGGCGAGCGGATGGGCAGGAGCGACGCCGATCGCCGTCGGATCGCGTGGCAGCGTGATCTCCGGTGGGGCGAAGGCGCTGCCGGTGGTGTCGGCAACGCTTCCTGCCGGGGACGGCGCGGGGCCTTTTTGGACCACCGAATAGGCCCCGTACATGATCGTGCCCAGGAGCCCGAGCACGATGAGTGGCTTGAGGGAGTCCATCGCGTCGGTATCGCGTTCGCGGCGGCGCGAGGTCGAGGTACGTGCCATGGCTGTCTTTCGCAGGGGGTGCGTCGAGTGTCCGCCACTCCGCAAGGGCGAGGGACTGTAGGACAGCCGGGGCCGAGGTGCCAGACCGCTTCAGGCCCGTTCCCCGGCCGCTGTGCCGGCGGCCCAAGCATTTCTGGGGGCTTGGGGAGGTCGGGTGGAATGGGAAGGGGGTGGCTCTGGGCAACCCGTGTCCCGCTTTGTCTGACGGCCCGATGTTTTTCCCTGCGACGGGGGGCGGGGCGTATATTCATGGGAATCAGGAACCGGCATGGGGCCATGACGATGAGTCCGTCCACATCCGATCCGGCGGCAATGCGGGATGTCGTTGCCGTCGTTTTGGCAGGCGGCAAGGGCGCTCGCCTCGATCCCCTCACCAGGGATCGTGCCAAACCGGCCGTCCCCTTCGGCGGCGCCTACCGGATCGTCGACTTCGCCCTTTCCAACTGCGTCAACAGCGGCCTCCGTCGGGTGCAGGTGCTCACCCAGTACAAAGCCGTGAGCCTCGACCGGCACCTGATGCTCGGTTGGCATCGGTTCTTCTGCCGAGAACTCGGTGAGTTTCTCGACATCCTTCCACCCCAGCAGCGGGTCGACGAGAGTTGGTATCTCGGGACCGCCGATGCGGTCTTTCAAAACATCTATTCCCTGGAGATGGCGGCGCCCAGGCTCGTCGTGGTCCTCGCCGGGGATCATGTCTACAAGATGGACTACCGCGCGCTTGTTGCCGCGCACGACAACACCGCCGCCGACGTCACCGTCGCGGCGCTCCCGGTGCCGGTCGGGGCGGCGGGTGAGTTTGGGACGATGCGGGTCGATGCTTCCTCCCGCGTCGTTGAGTTTCGCGAGAAATCACCACACCCCCCGGAACTCCCCGGCCAGCCCGGAATGTGCCTGGCCTCGATGGGGATCTACTGTTTCTCCTGGCCGTTCCTCCTCGAACAGCTGCGCGCCGATCATGCCGCTGCCAGCCGGCACGACTTCGGCCATGACATCCTTCCGGCGGTGGTCCGCAGTCATGCCGTCCACGCCTACCCGTTCCGGGACGAGAACCGGAAGGCTGATGCTTACTGGCGCGACGTCGGGACGATCGATGCCTACTTCGAGGCCAATCTCGATCTCGTCGCCGTCGATCCGCAGCTCAATCTTTACGACGACTTGTGGCCTGTCCGCACGCTGCCCGCCGCCCACCCGCCCCCGAAGTTCGTGTTCGCCGATCCGGGGCCGGAGGGGCGTCGGGGCGAGGCCACCGACAGCCTTGTTTGCCCGGGAGCGATTGTCTCCGGAGGGCGTGCCTGGCGATCGATCCTCGGGCCTGGCGTGCGGATCCACAGCTGGGCCCAGATCGAGGAGAGCATCCTCATGGAAGGGGTCGACGTCGGCCGGCACGCCCGGCTCCGCCGGACGATCGTCGACAAGGGCGTGCGGATCCCTGCCGGCATGACGATCGGCTTTGATCCCGAGGCCGACGCGGCGATGGGCTTGACGATCTCCGCCGGAGGGGTGACGGTGGTACCCAAAGGCCATCTCTTCCCGACCGCTGCCCCGCTCCGAGCGAGCCGCAACGGTGGCGTCGCCCCTGCCTACGCCGCCGAGGCTTGTCCCGCCCCGTCGTCCCCGTGACCTCGAGTTCGATCCGCCGCTGTTCCCCGCTTTTCGCCACGTTCCCCCTATGCCGAAACGCAATCTCGTCCTCCTCTGCCTGATCGCCATTGCCAGCCTGCTGGCATGGGCTGCCCGCGACCGCGGTGGCAGGGGACGGCTGTATGGCGAAGTCACCGGGCATGTCAGCCGGATGGTTCTCGAACCGGTCGACGACGAGGCCCTTTTCCAGAGCGCGATGGAGGGGATGTTCGCTCGGCTCGACGAACACTCCGCATTCGTGTCGGTCGAGCCGGGGAGCATTCCCGCTAGCGAGCCGGCGGCGGAGTTTGCCGGGGTCGGCCTCGAACTCACGACCGCAGCGCCTGACGGACTGCCGGCGGTGATCACGCCGATCGTCGGATCGCCGGCGTGGCTTGCCGGCATCGCTGCCGGAGACAGGATCCTGGCGATCGACGGAATTGCCACCGATCGGATGCGGCTCAAAGAAGCGGTGGCCAGGCTCCGCGGACCAGCTGGCAGTCGGGTGACACTCGACATCGCCCCTCCCGAAGGCGATCCCACCGAAGCGAGCGACGAAGCAGGGAACATCACGGCCACGATGAGCGTCTCGCTGGAGCGGGCGATGCTCCGTACCGAGACGGTCGTCGGAGATCGGCGCCGGGCCGACGGTTCCTGGGATTGGTTCCTCGAGGGGGAGGAGGGAGTAGCGCTGATTCGTCTCTCGCGGTTCTCGCCCCATTCGGTCGGCGAACTCGATCGGGCGGTCGCGGAGATCGCCGCGGCGGGCCAGCCCTCCGGTGTGATCCTCGACCTCCGCGGAAATCCCGGCGGGAGTCTCGATGCCGCGATCGATGTCTGTGACCGGTTTCTCGAGGATGGTGCGATCGTGTCGATGCGGCGTCGTCCTGCCGCCGGCACCAGGCCTGTGACCGCCTCGATCGAACAACTCGACGTCCGCCGGGCGACCCCCGGCGCGCTCTTCCGCGGAGCGCCGATGGTAGTGATCGTCGATGGCGTGACGGCGAGCGCCGCCGAGATCGTCGCGGCCTGCCTCCAGGATCATGGGCGGGCGGTCGTGGTGGGGAGTCGGACGTTCGGCAAGGCGACGGTCCAGACCACCGTGCCGCTCTCCGATGGTCGCCATGCGGTCCGGCTGACGACGGCTGAATACCTCCGCCCGAACCTCGCCCCGATCCACCGTCGGCCGCACGATCCGGACGCCGAGGCCTGGGGCGTGTCGCCCGACCGGGGATATGAACTCACCCCGACTGGCGGGACGCTCGATGCCGTGCGCGACTGGCGTCTGCGCCGCGATTCGGTGCCCAGGAACCCGGCAGTGGTAGCGATCGGGGTGGAGCCGGTGGCCGACGGCGCGGGGGGCGAATCATCGGCCCTCTGGCCCCGCCACGTCGACCCTGTCCTGGGCCGGGCCGTGGCGGCGATCGGAGCTCGGCGGGCGCTGGCGGGCGAGTGAGCGACTCCCGGCGGCCCCCGGCTCACCCCGTGCCGATCTCGGTGGCGAGGAAGAAGCTCCCTGCGATGCACACCAGCCCGCGGGCTCCGGCGAGCTTCCTCGCCGCCTTCAGGGCCTCGGCCGGTGACTGGGCTGTCGTCGGCACGGGCAGCCCTGCCGCAGCACATGCCGCCACGAGTCGCTCGGTCGTCGCCGCCCGGGGATTCGTGAGATAACGGGTGACAACAACCCGGTCGAACCGCCCCCGGCAGCAGGCGAGCATCTCCTCGATCTGCTTGTCGGCGCTGGCAGCGAAGAGGAGCACCCGCAGAGCACCACGCGCCGTCGTGGCCGCGAGTGGGGCTTCGAGCGTCTC
>CAJAYZ010000707.1 GCA_903949225.1 uncultured Planctomycetaceae bacterium | reverse complement strand
GGGGGGGGTAAGGTACTATCGTCGCCTGCGGCGTGCCGCTTGAGTGCTCCCGCCCGGGAGCGAGACGCTGGCGCGGCCGCGGGGGACGGGGCAAGCGGCGGGAGAGTTTGAGAGCAGGACGAAGGTTTCCTCCCTTGCCAAGCGTCGCGCCGTCGCCCGGTTTCCGAGTCAGCCGAGGTAGCCTCGTTTGCCGGCGACCGCTCGCTGAACTCCCACCGATAGAATGCCGCCGTGCCGGCCTCGAGGGCGGGTGACCGGGCGTGGGGCCCGCGGAAAATCCCGCCTGCTTCCGCGGCCATCCCGCGACGGGCTTTCAACGTCGACTCCCCCTTGAAGAGGCCTTTCCATGACGCCGTGGCGATTTCTTCTGGGCTTCGCAATGCTGGCCGCGGGGCTGAACGCCCCCTTGGCGGCGCGTGCCGCCGACAGGCCCGCGGGATATGTCATTGTCGTCTCGGAGGGGACGCTTGCCGATCCGGCGTGGGGGAAGGTCGTGGCGGCGCTCCTTGAAAAGCATCACGAGCGCCACGCGATCACCATCACCTGGCGAGCCTCCCCCGATGAGGTTCTCGAGACGCTCGCGGAGCACCGGCCGCGCCATGCCTGCTTCGTCGCCCGCCCCGAGGAGGCGGGCCGTGAGTTTGTCGCGGCCGTTCACCAGCTCTGTCGGCGAATCGACGACGACCCCTACGGCGACGTCCTGTGGGGGATTCTCACCGGGTTCGATGCCGCCAATGCCCTGGCGATCGCCGAGACTTCAGCGTTACTTGTCATCCGGCGGGTGACGGCCGGCACGGAGCTGGCGATGGATCGGGTGGTCGAAGGGGAGTGGTTTTGCGAGCTGACGCGCAACCGGATGGTTCGGAAGATCGCCGGCGGCGAGGCCCGCGAGGTGAAGGGCCCCGACGACACGACCGCGGCGCTGGCAGCTCGGCTCACCGACGGCCAGACCGATCTGTTTGTCACCAGTGGCCACGCCACCGAGCGCGACTGGCAGATCGGCTTCCGCTACCGCAACGGCTCGTTTCACTCAGGTGGCGGCAAGCTGTGGGGCGTCGACACTGCCGGGCGGAAGATCCCGATCGAGTCAGCCAATCCGAAGGTCTGGCTGCCGGTGGGGAATTGCCTCGCCGGCCACATCGACGGCCCTGATGCCCTGGCGCTAGCATTCATGAACGGCGCCGGTGTCAGGCAGATGATCGGCTACACGGTGCCGACCTGGTTTGGCTATGCCGGCTGGGGCATGCTCGATTACTTCGTCGAACAGCCGGGGCGGTACACGCTCTGCGAGGCCTTTCACGCCAACGACCACGCCCTCGTCCACCGGCTTGCGACACGGGCCGCTCCCGGCGATGAAGAGGGGCTCGTGCACGACCGCGACGTCGTCGCCCTCTACGGCGATCCGGCCTGGGACGCCCGGATGGCCGATGGCAAGCGCTCGTTCAAGCAGACGCTCACGGAGGTCGACGGCACCTTAACGCTCGAGATCGAGCCGCTCGCCGGAGCGAAGTCGTTTGCTCCGGTCAACACCAACGGCTCGCAGCGCGGCGGCCGGCCGATCGTGGCCTTTCTCCCGCGCAGGATCAGTGAGCCGAAAGTCCTCGCGGGGGAGGAATGGAAGCCGGTGATCACCGACGACTTTGTCCTCGTGCCGCTCCCGCCGGAGGGGCACGCCGAGCCGATCCGGATCGTGTTTCGCGGCGTCGTCCCCGACGGCTGACAGGCGGCGGGCGAATGTGACGCTTGAGGCAGTCGTAGCCCCATCGCTTCCCGAGCCGCAGCGGATCGCCAGGCACGATCGCCCGGAAAAGGAAGTCGCTCGTTCAGTGAGGATGACCATGACAATGACGATGCCGAGGAAAACTCGACTCCCGCGGAGAAGGATTCCGAGATGACCACCAACCCGCTCGCCGACGTCGTCTCCAGCCAGTACGAGCGCTGGATGTATCCCCAGCCGATCCTCGACCTGCGAGGCTGGCTGGCCACCAACTGGCAGTGGTTCGACCCCAGCCACGCGCACCGGATGTTCTGGCCCGACCGCGACCCCAAGCCCGACATCGACATTCTCGTGGCCGGGTGCGGCACGAATCAGGCGGCGGTGCTGGCCTTCACGAATCCCGAGGCGAGGGTCGTCGCGATCGACGTCAGTCAGCCGTCGCTCGACCATCACGCGTACCTCAAGAACCGGTACGCGATGAACAACCTGGAGCTGCATCGGCTGCCGATCGAAGAGGTACACGCGCTCGGTCGCGACTTCGATCTCATCGTCTCCACCGGCGTGCTCCATCACATGGCGGAGCCGAAGACCGGCATGAAGGCGCTCGCGGCGTGCCTGCGGCCCGACGGTGTGGCCGCGATCATGCTCTATGCGAAGTATGGCCGGCTCGGCGTCGAGATGCTGCAGGGGGTGTTTCGTGAGCTGGGACTGCGGCAGAACGACCCCTCCGTGCTGATGGTCAAAGACGCGCTGGCCACGCTGTCGCAGGACCACCCCATCAGGAGCTATGTCTCCGTCGCCCCGGATCTGCAGTTCGACGCGGGGCTCGTCGACACGTTCCTGCACGGTCGCGAACATTGCTACACCGTCGACAATTGCCTCGAGCTCGTCACCTCCTCTGGCCTGGTC